>NZ_QTMZ01000019.1:0-116300 GCF_003602935.1 Bacteroides sp. AM54-2NS | reverse complement strand
GGTGGTTATAGCACGAGGGTTCCACCTCTTCCCATTCCGAACAGAGAAGTTAAGCCTCGTCACGCCGATGGTACTGCGTAACAGTGGGAGAGTAGGTAGCCGCCGTTTTTAGAGAAGCCCCTTGATTCAGCAACGAATCAAGGGGCTTTCTGTTGTTTGGTACTTTGCAAAAAAAGTGTTATATTTGCGACCGACAATTATTTTATTAAACGTTTAAAGCAAATTTGAAAGGTATGAAAACTAAATTATTTTTGGCTGCTGTAGCAGTAACATTTTCTTTTGCAATGATGTCTTGTGCTGGTAACAAAACTACTAACGCTGCTTCTGAAGGTGAAGAAACAACCGTAGAAACTGTAGAAGCTGTTGTTGAATCTGATTCTTGCTGCCAGGCTAAAGATTCTTGTGCTACTGCTTGCGACAAAAAAGCTGATTGCGCAGAAAAGAAAGAATGTTGCGATAAGAAGTAATCTATTGATTTAGAACAATAAAGAAGAAGAGGGAGAGAATGCTGAAAAACATTCTGCTCCCTCTTTTCTTTTAGTGAAATATAGACCTGTATTCGTGATACATTTTTGGTAAAAATCGGCTTTAACTTATGAAATGATATTTTTTTCGATAAAAAAGTAACGTATTATTTGGTGGTAAAGAAATAATCCATACCTTTGCACCGTCAAACTATAAAAGAGACAAGAAATGAACCAGATGTTTATACATATTCTACTATGCGGTATTATTATTCTACTATCAAAGGTTAGTGGAAGTGAGTGCTGCGCGTAAATGTGTATAAATGAAAATATACGAAAGCTTTCTCACTTCCAAGTGTGAAAGGCTTTTTTTAATGCTAATAATTATATAATATACATTGAATATGGACAATAGGTTATTTATTTTTGATACCACTCTTAGAGATGGTGAACAGGTTCCGGGATGCCAGTTGAATACAGTAGAGAAGATTCAGGTAGCAAAGGCATTGGAAGCGTTGGGAGTAGACGTGATTGAAGCCGGATTCCCCATTTCGAGCCCGGGAGATTTTAATTCAGTGATTGAGATTTCAAAAGCGGTGACTTGGCCTACTATCTGTGCTTTGACACGTGCAGTTCAAAAAGATATTGATGTTGCTGTAGATGCACTGAAATTTGCTAAACATAAACGTATTCATACCGGTATCGGTACTTCTGATTCGCACATTAAATATAAATTCAATTCGAATCGTGAGGAGATTATCGAACGTGCGGTAGCTGCCGTGAAATACGCCCGCCGTTTTGTGGACGATGTAGAGTTTTATGCAGAAGACGCAGGCCGTACGGATAATGAATATCTGGCACGTGTGGTGGAAGCCGTTATCAAAGCGGGAGCTACCGTAGTGAATATTCCTGATACAACGGGTTATTGCTTGCCTTCAGAATATGGTGCTAAGATAAAATACCTGATCGACCATGTAGACGGCATCGATAATGCCATACTTTCTACTCACTGTCACAACGACTTGGGTATGGCTACTGCCAATACGATAGCCGGTGTTTTGAACGGCGCACGTCAGGTGGAAGTTACCATCAACGGTATCGGCGAACGTGCAGGAAATACTGCCCTCGAAGAAATCGCCATGATTATCAAGAGTCACCACGAAATAGATATTCAGACCAATATCAATACACAGAAGATTTATCCGACCAGCCGCATGGTATCCAGCCTGATGAATATGCCGGTACAGCCGAATAAAGCGATCGTTGGACGTAATGCTTTCGCACATTCTTCAGGTATCCATCAGGACGGTGTGTTGAAGAATGTACAGACGTATGAGATTATTGATCCACATGATGTGGGTATTGATGATAACTCTATCGTATTGACAGCCCGTAGCGGACGTGCCGCATTGAAAAATCGTCTTTCTATTTTGGGAGTTGACCTGGAGCAGGAAAAGCTGGATAAGGTATATGATGAGTTCTTGAAGTTGGCTGATAAGAAAAAAGATATTAATGATGACGATATTTTAGTATTGGCAGGCGCAGACCGTAGCCAGAATCATCGCATCAAACTGGATTATTTGCAGGTGACGAGTGGTGTCGGTGTTCGTTCGGTAGCTAGTTTGGGATTGAACATTGCCGGTGAGAAGTTTGAGGCTTGTGCCAGCGGTAACGGTCCGGTAGATGCAGCTATCAAAGCATTGAAGAAGATTGTAGAACGCCACATGACTTTGAAAGAGTTTACTATTCAGGCTATCAGCAAGGGAAGTGATGATGTAGGTAAAGTACACATGCAGGTAGAATACGATAACCAGATTTATTATGGTTTTGGAGCTAATACAGATATTATTGCCGCTTCCGTAGAAGCTTATATTGACTGTATTAACAAATTCAAATCATAAAAAAGAGACTGACAGTCGTATCGGCATTGTAGAGATTGACTAAAATAGTAAATAGTAATTAGTAAAATAGTAAATAAACAGATGAATACATTATTTGATAAGATATGGGATGCCCACGTGGTGACTACTGTGGAAGATGGTCCTACACAGCTTTATATTGATCGCTTATATTGTCACGAAGTGACTAGTCCGCAAGCTTTTGCCGGATTGCGTGAACGTGGAATCGGAGTGTTGCGTCCGGAAAAGGTATTTTGTATGCCCGACCATAACACACCGACACACGATCAGGATAAGGAGATTGAGGATCCGATTTCTAAAACGCAGGTCGACACATTGACTAAGAATGCGAAGGATTTTGGTTTGACACACTACGGTATGATGCATCCGAAGAATGGAATTATCCATGTGGTAGGTCCCGAACGTGGTTTGACTTTGCCGGGAATGACGATTGTCTGCGGTGACTCTCACACTTCTACTCATGGTGCGATGGGAGCAATCGCTTTCGGTATCGGAACAAGTGAAGTGGAAATGGTATTGGCTTCGCAATGTATTCTTCAGTCAAGACCGAAAACTATGCGTATCACGGTAGACGGTGAACTGGGTAAAGGGGTGACTGCAAAAGATGTAGCTCTGTATATGATGTCTAAGATGACTACCAGCGGTGCTACCGGTTACTTCGTAGAATATGCAGGTTCGGCCATTCGCAATCTGACAATGGAGGGACGTCTTACACTTTGTAACCTTTCTATCGAGATGGGTGCACGTGGTGGTATGGTTGCTCCGGACGAAGTGACTTTTGAATATATCAAGGGACGTGAAAGTGCTCCGCAAGGCGAAGCATGGGACAAGGCTTTGGCATATTGGAAGACATTGAAGAGTGATGACGATGCCGTATTCGACAAGGAAGTCCGTTTCGAAGCTGCTGATATTGAGCCGATGATTACTTACGGAACGAATCCGGGTATGGGTATGGGCATCACACAACACATTCCCACGATGGAAGGAATGAGTGAAGCTGCACAGGTTTCATTCAAGAAATCAATGGACTACATGGGATTCCAACCGGGAGAATCTTTGTTGGGCAAAAAGATTGATTATGTATTCCTCGGAGCTTGTACAAACGGTCGTATCGAAGATTTCCGTGCATTTGCTTCCATCGTGAAAGGCCGCAAGAAAGCGGAAAATGTAATTGCATGGCTGGTTCCGGGTTCATGGATGGTAGACGCACAGATCCGTAAGGAAGGAATCGACAAGATTTTGACGGAAGCCGGATTTGCTATTCGTCAGCCGGGATGTTCTGCTTGTCTGGCAATGAACGATGATAAGATTCCTGCCGGGAAATATTCGGTATCTACCAGCAACCGTAACTTCGAAGGACGTCAGGGACCTGGTGCACGCACCTTGTTAGCTAGTCCTCTGGTGGCTGCTGCTGCTGCGGTGACAGGTGTGATTACCGATCCGAGAGAACTGATGTAATTTCAATCATAAATCATAATTTATAATTCATAAATAAGGCGATGGCTAAGACAAAATTTAATATAATCACAAGTACTTGTGTACCTCTTCCTTTAGAAAACGTAGATACCGACCAGATTATTCCGGCACGTTTCTTGAAAGCAACCACTCGTGAAGAGAAATTCTTCGGTGATAACCTTTTCCGTGACTGGCGTTACAATGCAGATGGTTCTTTGAACAAGGATTTTGTGTTGAACAACCCTACTTACAGCGGACAGATATTGGTGGCAGGTAAGAACTTCGGTTCGGGTTCCAGCCGTGAACATGCAGCCTGGGCAATTGCCGGCTATGGTTTCCGTGTGGTGGTATCCAGTTTTTTTGCCGATATTCATAAGAATAATGAGTTGAACAACTTTGTGCTTCCGGTGGTTGTAACCGAGGAGTTTCTGCAAGAATTGTTCGATTCAATAGAAGCAGACCCGAAGATGGAAGTGGAAGTGAATCTTCCCGAACAGACCATCACCAACAAGGCGACAGGTAAAAGTGAACATTTTGAAATCAATGCTTACAAGAAACTTTGTTTGATGAACGGATTGGACGATATCGATTTCTTGTTAAGCAATAAAGATAAAATAGAAGAATGGGAAAAGAAGGCGTGAAAATAGAAATCATGGACACAACGCTCCGTGATGGTGAACAAACCAGCGGAGTATCTTTCGTGCCTCATGAGAAACTAATGATCGCCCGTTTGCTGTTAGAAGATTTGAAGGTAGACCGGGTGGAGGTTGCTTCGGCGCGTGTGTCGGACGGTGAGTTTGAAGCCGTGAAGATGATTTGTGACTGGGCGGCCCGTCGTAATCTGCTCCATAAAGTGGAAGTGCTCGGCTTTGTTGACGGGCATACTTCTGTCGATTGGATTCAGCGTACCGGTTGCCGCGTGATTAATCTTCTTTGCAAAGGTTCACTGAAGCATTGTACGCAACAACTGAAAAAGACACCGGAAGAACATCTGGCAGATATCATTAATGTGGTGCATTATGCCGACGAACAGGATATAACCGTCAATGTTTATCTGGAAGATTGGAGTAACGGTATCAAGGATTCTCCCGAATATGTATTCCAGTTGATGGATGGATTGCAAGAGACGAGTGTCAAGCGTTATATGTTGCCTGACACGCTGGGTATCTTGAATCCTTTGCAAGTGATAGAGTATATGCGGAAGATGAAGAAACGTTATCCGAATACTCATCTCGATTTCCATGCGCACAATGACTATGATTTGGCAGTGAGCAACGTTCTTGCAGCCGTATTAAGCGGTGTCAAAGGACTGCATACCACCATCAACGGACTGGGCGAACGGGCTGGAAATGCTCCTCTCGCAAGTGTGCAAGCCATCCTGAAAGATCATTTCAATGCGGCGACCAATATCGACGAGAGCCGTTTGAATGATGTCAGCCGGGTAGTGGAGTCTTATTCGGGTATTATGATACCTGCCAATAAACCGATTGTAGGTGAGAATGTCTTTACACAAGTGCAGGTGTGCATGCCGACGGCGATAACAAAAATAATCTTTACTGTAATGATTTGCTTCCCGAACGTTTTGGCCGCAAACGTGAATATGCGTTGGGCAAGACAAGCGGCAAAGCCAATATCCGCAAAAATCTCGAAGACCTCGGACTGGAGTTGGATGAAGATGCTATGCGCAAGGTGACGGAGCGTATCATCGAACTGGGCGACAAGAAAGAATTGGTGACACAGGAAGATTTGCCGTACATCGTTTCTGATGTGTTGAAGCATGGAGCGATTGGTGAGAAGGTCAAACTGAAGAGCTATTTTGTGAATCTGGCTCATGGATTGAAACCGATGGCTACGTTGAAGATAGAAATCAACGGAAAAGAGTACGAAGAGAGTTCAGGCGGTGATGGCCAGTATGATGCTTTTGTTCGTGCATTGCGTAAGATATATAAGGTGACATTGGGACGCAAATTCCCGATGCTGACCAATTATGCGGTGACAATCCCTCCCGGTGGGCGTACGGATGCATTTGTGCAGACAGTAATCACATGGAGTTATGACGAGCAGGTGTTCCGTACCCGTGGACTTGATGCCGATCAGACGGAAGCTGCCATCAAAGCTACTATGAAGATGTTGAACCTCATCGAAGATGAATACGAGAAGAGCAAGTGAGAGATAACTTTCCCAAAGAATGTTTTTTATAAGAATATATAAATAGAAGAATAAACGATTATGGATTTTAAAATTGCTGTATTAGCAGGCGACGGCATCGGACCGGAGATCTCTGTACAAGGTGTAGATGTGATGAGTGCCGTTTGCGAGAAGTTTGGCCACAAAGTAAGTTACGAATATGCAATCTGTGGAGCTGATGCGATTGATAAAGTAGGCGATCCGTTTCCAGAAGCAACCTATCAGGTTTGTAAAGATGCGGATGCTGTTTTATTCTCTGCCGTAGGCGATCCGAAATTTGATAACGACCCTACTGCTAAGGTACGTCCGGAACAAGGTTTGTTGGCGATGCGTAAGAAACTGGGACTTTTTGCCAATATCCGTCCGGTGCAGACATTCAAATGCCTGATTCACAAATCTCCGTTGCGTGCGGAACTGGTAGAGAACGCAGATTTTATCTGTATCCGTGAGTTGACCGGAGGTATGTATTTCGGTGAAAAATATCAGGATAATGATAAGGCGTATGATACCAACTATTATACTCGCCCGGAAATCGAACGTATCTTGAAAGTGGCTTTTGAATATGCGATGAAGCGCAGAAAACACCTGACGGTGGTAGATAAGGCAAACGTGTTGGCTTCTTCCCGTCTATGGCGTCAGATTGCACAGGAAATGGCTCCGAACTATCCGGAAGTGACAACAGATTATATGTTTGTGGACAATGCTGCAATGAAAATGATTCAGGAACCTGCTTTCTTCGATGTGATGGTAACGGAAAACACCTTTGGTGATATTCTGACTGACGAAGGTTCTGTAATCAGTGGTTCTATGGGCTTGCTTCCTTCTGCTTCCACAGGCGAGAGCACTCCGGTGTTTGAACCGATTCACGGTTCATGGCCGCAGGCTAAAGGATTGAATATTGCTAATCCGTTGGCACAAATTCTTTCCGTAGCTATGTTGTTTGAGTATTTCGATTGCAAAGAAGAGGGTGCGCTGATTCGTAAAGCAGTAGACGCTTCTTTGGATGAGAATGTACGTACACCGGAAATTCAGGTGGCTGACGGTGCTAAATACGGAACGAAAGAAGTAGGACAGTGGATTGTTGATTATATCAAGAAAGCTTGATATTCTACCACAGATTACACCGATTCACACAGATTGCTGATGGAGCTGTATAACAGCCCTTTATAAATAATTTCACCCACGTTATAGATAGCTATAACGTGGGTGATTTTTAATATTCAGATTTTGTTTGATAACTCCACTTACTCTTCATCCTTTTTATGGAATATCTTTTTTATCATTTGAAATCTGTGTGAATCTGTGTAATCTGTGGTGAACCTTACCAACTTTTAATAGTGGAATATATAATGATCCCGAGCACTGTCAGCAATCCTACATAAATAGTGACTGACCATTGTTTTATATCTTTTCTCTTCGTGCGGGTGGAAGGTTCCAAATAAATGGCTATTTTGTGAGCGATAGTACAGAATAACCAACCGCCGAATCCTCCGATAATACCTCCTACGAGTAAATCACCGGGATAATGTACACCCAAGTATATACGTGTATAGCAGTTAAGAATTGCCCAAGTTACGATGAAAATACTTAGCCAACGTTTACGGAACAGAAATACTACAAACATGGCAAGCCCCAATGAATTGGCCGCATGGCACGATGGGAAACCATAACTTCCTCCACGATACCCGTTTACGATATATACCATATCCACAATAGGGTTGTCCGGATTGGCGGGACGCAGGCGTGCCACTACCGGGCGGATGATACTGCTGCACATTTGGTCGGCAAAGGTTATCGTGAGCGCGATAGCTGCCACATAACATACGACAACTTTCCAGTGGAAATTTCTTAATAATATATATAATATGGTGGCATACATGGGAACCCAGATTATTTTACCCGTGAAGGAACTCATGAAATAATCCCAGAAAGGGGAGTGTATACCATTGAAAAATAAGAAGATATTTGTATCTATCTCCGAAAGGAATTGCACGATTTCGCTATGTATCATCCGGCTTTATTGATCTATTTTTAACGTCGCAAATATACAATAAAGAATAGTAAATGTCCTATATTACCTTATAAATATTCCATATTTCTTAATAATTAGCGTTTGGCAAGATCATCGTAGAGCTTCTGTAAGAACGCTTTTCCTTTTTCCAGGTTAGCTCCTTTGGCGGTGCCTTCGTCCAGTTGTACGGTATTGGCGTCCAGATTGTACACCAATTGGTTATCGGCAGTAATCATTCCGAAATAATCCGGTCGGGTAAAGTATGCGAAATGAGGAGAGCCCGGATTCAGGATATTCTTGCTGAAAGTAAATTCATCGTGCGGCAATCCTAATTGAGCGAGCAAAGTGGCGGCAATGTCAATTTGCGAAGCATAAGTATCTACTACGAGAGGTTGTTTTATTGCACCTCCGATTAAAATCAGCGGAATGGTTTGTCCGTCCAACGGATTTTCTATCGGGTATGGGTATGCACCCTGATGATCGGGAACGAGTACAAACAGTGTGTTTTTCCATAACGGTGTTTCCTGATACTGTTTCACGAAATCTCCCACACAACTGTCGGCATACGCAAAGGAGTTGAGGACTTTATCATCCAGCCTGTGGAACGGAACTTCGAATGGTTCGTGGCTGCTTGATGTCTGAACCAGTTTCAGGAATGGCTCTTCTTGTTTTTCTTCTTTCAGGTCTTTCATCAGGCGCTGGAACAAAACGTGATCTTGTGCTCCCCATTTTCCGGTACGTTCGGACAGAGGGAAATCTTTATCGGAAATAATCTTCTCGATACCGGAAGATACCAGGTAAGAGCGCATATTGGTGAAATCGGCATCTCCTCCATAGTAATATTCGAGGCTGTATCCTGCATTTTTCAAGCTACGGGGGATGGAAGGAAGTTTGTCCGTCTTTTCGGGATATTTCATGATGCTGGTACTCGGCTGTCCGGGATATCCGCTGATGATAGATGCCAGTCCGCGGTCTGTGCGGAAACTGCTGCCGTAGAAGTTGCTGAATAATACGCCTTCTTTTGCGAATTTATCCATGTTGACAGCCACATTGGGTTGTCCTCCGAAAGTTTCCATCAAGTGTGTGGAGAAACTCTCAAGGATAATGAAAATAATGTTCGGGCGTTGTGTATTCAATAATTGGGGGATGCTGTCTGTTGCTGCGACGGGTTTGTCTACCATTCTGCAAATAATTCGTCGGCTATTTTCGGATCCATGAAGCGATACTGCTTATCGAAATTATTCTGATGGGTGGCAGAATACATGAAGCTGAATGCCGGATTAATGGCTGCATGATTCATGCGTTGATCCTGACTGAAATACACTTTGCTTAAATTCATGGTGGATACGCTGAATCCGCCCCGGATAGGGATGAAGAGTGCCGCTGTCAGCAAAAGCAGTGCAAGCGAGACATTCTGGCGTCGATAAGGTATTTTCAGAGGCTTTTTCTCCCGGATAAGGACGCAATAGAAAATACAGTATAGAATTGCTGCATAGATCAATATAGCCAGAATTCCAAGTAGAACAAACCAAAAACTGACACTTGCCATGGCATCTTTGGGAGAAGAGAAGAAATAGAAAATAGGAGTGGCGTCCAGACGGAATCCCCAAAATCCGTACAATCCCAAGTCAATGATAAAAATGCAGGCCATGACAAAGGCTATTACTCCGAAATATCCTTGCCGGATGCGGCGGAGTATGGATGAATTTGTCCAGGCGGAAGCAATGAGCAGGATGCCGGGGATAGCGGTCAGATAGCCTGCAAGAGATAAATCCAGTGGTAATCCGTGCCACATGACGCGGAAATAGTCACCCAAAGATGCATTAGTATATAAGTCATGGTAGTAAACCATGAAGATTGGTTTCTGAAGAACGAATAAAAGAACAAATAAAAAATAGGTCGTGAGAAATTGTATAATTCTCTTTTTCATATATGTAAACTTAAAAAGATTGAACGGATACAAAGTTACTATACTTTTCCTTATCTTTCTCATGATGTGATGTAAAACATACCTTTTTTTCCATATCTTTGTCGTGTCTGTGACAAAAATGAAGTAATAAGATGGCAAAGATTGCAAAGAAACTAACAGATTTAGTGGGGAATACCCCTTTGATGGAACTTTCCGGTTATAGTGGAAAGTATGGTCTGGAACAAAATATTATTGCCAAACTGGAGGCTTTTAATCCGGCAGGAAGTGTAAAAGACAGAGTCGCTCTTTCGATGATTGAAGATGCGGAAGCTCGTGGAGCATTGAAACCCGGTGCAACGATTATTGAGCCGACAAGCGGAAATACAGGTGTAGGGTTGGCAATGGTGGCTACTATTAAAGGGTATCACCTGATATTGACCATGCCCGAAACGATGAGTCTGGAACGGCGGAATCTGTTGAAAGCGTTGGGTGCGCAGATTGTATTGACAGATGGGCTGGGAGGGATGGCAGCTTCCATTGCCAAAGCGCAGGAGTTGCGTGATAGTATTCCCGGTTCGGTGATTTTGCAACAATTTGAGAATCCGGCCAATGCTGCTGTTCATGAACGGGCAACGGGTGAAGAAATTTGGAGGGATACAGACGGTGAAGTGGCCGTTTTTGTAGCCGGAGTTGGTACCGGGGGAACAGTCTGCGGGGTAGCCCGTGCTTTGAAGAAACATAATCCGAATATTTATATTGTTGCTGTGGAACCGGCATCGTCTCCTGTGTTGGCAGGCGGAGAGGCGGCTTCGCATCGTATTCAAGGTATTGGAGCGAATTTTATCCCGAAGCTTTATGATGCTTCGGTGGTGGATGAAGTAATAGGCGTGCCAGATGATGAAGCGATTCGTGCAGGACGTGAGTTAGCGGCAACAGAAGGTCTGTTGGCGGGTATTTCTTCGGGAGCAGCTGTGTATGCCGCCCGTCAACTGTTACAACGTCCGGAATTTAAGAACAAAAAAATAGTAGCGTTGTTACCTGATACGGGAGAGCGTTATTTGTCGACCGAATTGTTTGCTTTTGACGCATATCCATTGGATTAATTCATTCACTATAAAAAGACCTGAACCATGGTAAGAATAATTATAGTTTTGCTTTTTTGTTTTCCGGCTGTTACCTTTGCGCAAACCTATCAGCAATTGTCCGAGAGAGCCATTGAGTGTATCGAAAAAGACAGTCTTCCCCAGGCAGAGGAACTTTTGCTTCAGGCTTTGAAGTTGGAACCGAAAAACGCAAAGAATGCACTGCTCTTTTCTAACTTGGGATTGGTTCAGCGCCGTTTGGGCGAGTTTGATAAAGCATTGGAATCTTATTCTTTTGCACTGAACTTTGCTCCTTTGGCAGTCCCTATTTTGCTCGACCGTGCCGCCATTTATATGGAAATGGGAAAAACAGACCGTGCTTATACGGATTATTGCCAGGTGTTGGACGAGGATAAGCAGAACAAAGAAGCTTTGTTGATGCGTGCTTATATTTATGTGCTCCGCCGCGATTATCCGGCTGCGAGAATAGATTATAATCGTTTATTGGAGCTCGATCCGCAGAGCTATAGCGGACGGCTGGGACTGGCTACTTTGGAGCAGAAAGAAGGAAAATTCCGGGAAGCTCTTGAAATATTGAATAAGATGCTTGCGGCCACTCCTGAAGATGCGACGCTCTATATTGCCCGTGCCGATGTGGAACGTGAGATGAAACATGAAGATTTGGCATTGGTCGATTTGGAGGAAGCCATCCGGTTGGATGCTGCCTCGGCTGATGCTTATCTGTTGCGTGGAAATATCTACCTGGCACAGAAGAAGAAAGGACTGGCAAAAGCCGACTTTGAAAAAGCTATTTCATTGGGAGTGCCTCCGGCTGATTTGCACGAGCAATTGCGGCAATGTAAGTGAAGTTATCAATAAGCCAACTATATCTTTCCGGTTTACATAAGTGAGCGCCTTTTGCTATGGACATTAGTTCGTTCCACAGTTGTTTCCCTTTAGTTCTACCTATGTGGAACTAAAGGGAAACAACTGTGGAACGGAAAGATAACCTTAGTGGAACGAATAATCATTAGTCAGGTGACTCGTTAATATATACTATTCAAGAATTTCTTTTATTCTACGAACTGTCTAATCAGATTTACGAAATCCTTTCCATATTTCTTTTTCTTGTGTTCGCCGATACCACTGATTTCTCCAAACTCTTCGATGGTGGTGGGACGTGAGATGCAAAGCAGATGCAACACTTTGTCTGACAATACGATATAGGCGGGCAAAGCTTCCTGATCGGCAAGCTGTTTTCTTAATCCTCGCAATGCTTCGAACAAATCTTGGCTTTCGCCACCTGCCGCACCAAAGGGGAGTTCTTTGGCGATAACCACTTTTTTCTTTTTTCCTTTTCGGGTAACTGCTTCCTCATGCTGGATAACTACCAATGCCGCTTGTGTCCTTCCGAAGAGAACATCACTTCCGCTTGATGTTATTTTGAGATGATTATTCTCATTATAAGCTATTTCAAAATAGCCGAGTTGCAGCATTTGAAGCAGATAGTCTTGCCAGTCACGAGGAGGAATATCGCGTCCGGCACCGAACGTTTTAAGTTCCTGATACCCTTTTCCGGTTACTTCCGCAGAATAGTTTCCACGAAGAATATCAATCAACACTCCTGTGCTGATTTGTTGTTCTGTGCGTGCGATGGCACTTAATGCTTTTTGCACGATGACTGTACCGTCGAATCGTTGAGGGGGATTTTTACAAACATCGCAGTTACCGCAATCCTCTGTTGTTGTTTCTCCGAAGTAGCTTAATAAGATTCTTCGTCGGCAAATGTCGGCCTCTGCGTATTGCTGCATACGTTGGAGCTTTTCCAGATTGATATTTTGCTGATTACTTTCCGAAGCGAATTTAGTTAGTAATATTAAGTCGCCTAATGAATAAAACAGGACAGTATTGCTGGGTAACCCATCACGTCCGGCACGTCCTATTTCCTGATAAAAGCTTTCTATACTTTTAGGCAGGTTATAATGTATCACCCAGCGGACATTTGATTTATCAATCCCCATTCCAAAAGCAATGGTGGCACATACCACTTGTATGCGGTCGTTAATAAAATCATTCTGTGTTTCGTCCCGGTGTTGAGTGGATAACCCGGCGTGATAAACACCGCAGCGGATACCCTGCTTCTGTAACATCTGTGCGACGGTTTCCGTCTTACTTCGACTCATGCAGTAAATAATCCCGCTTTCTTCCCCGTGGCGGTGGATAAATTCTAAGATAGCCTTGTTCTTTTCCTTCGCTTGAAATCCACGTTTCACAGTCAGGCTGATGTTGGGACGGTCGAACGAGGAAATGAAGGTACGCGGATGGTTCAGATGCAATTGCCGTACGATGTCTTCACGCGTGATTTTATCCGCGGTGGCAGTTAGTGCGACAATTGGTATTTGCGGAAATTGTTGGTGGAGCACTCCCATTTGTGTGTATTCCGGACGGAAATCATGTCCCCATTGCGAAATACAATGAGCTTCATCAATAGCAAACAGAGAGATGTTCATATCCCGCAACAAATAGTCCTTTTCAGCTAAAAGTTTTTCCGGTGAAATGTAAAGCAGCTTCAGGCGACCTTCAATGCATGCGCGGCGCAGATTAGCGTTTTCTGTTTCGTCATTACTGCTGTTCAGCGCTCCGGCAGCGATGCCGTTTGCCAGCAATGCTTCTACCTGATCTTTCATCAATGAGATGAGGGGAGAAACGACAACGGCAGTACCTTCGCAAAGCAGTGCGGGAAGTTGGTAACAGATTGATTTCCCCCCACCAGTGGGCATTAATACCAATGCATCCTGTTTGTTCAGGATGTGTCGGATGATTTCTTCTTGCAGAGGACGGAAATTATCGTACCCGAAATATGTCTTTAAAGTCTCTCTCATTGATGCTGATTTATCCATGCTGCAAAGGTACATTTTTCTTTGGCAATTTTTCATCATGTGTAGATTTCTGTTTCTGATATGAATTATAAATAAGTTAAAGTTTCTTATTATTCGGACTCATTCCTTCTTTTTCAAGGTTTTTGATTGTTTATTTAGAAAAAAAATGCACAAAATAATTGTGTGTTTAAAAAAAAAGTAAGACATTTGTAACATGTTACGTTGCAAATGAGCAATTATTAACAAATGAACAAACCCTAACCAGTTAATTCAATGAGCGATTTAGAGAACAAAAAAACGGAAGAAACTCCGAAAAAACGTCCCTACAATTTGAGGGAAAAGAAAGAAAAGAAGGCTGCATACAGGTCTTTGATTAGACCGGAATTGGCAGACGAGTTGTATGACAAGATCCTGAATATCATCGTTGTACAGAAGAAGTACAAGGATCCTGACTATTCAGCTAAGGACTTGGCGAAAGAATTGAAGACGAATACTCGTTACCTTTCTGCAGTAGTAAACTCACGCTTTGGCATGAACTATTCTTGCCTGTTGAATGAATACAGAGTAAAAGATGCTTTGCATTTATTGACTGACAAACGTTATGCCGACAAAAATGTGGAAGAAATTAGTGCCATGGTTGGCTTTGCAAATCGTCAATCTTTTTACGCTGCATTTTACAAAAACGTAGGTGAGACTCCTAATGGATATCGCAAAAAACATCTCGAAAATAAGAAATAATTGCGCGTTCCGAAATTAGTCAAAAGGAATTACCTCTAAATGAAAGATTTTGGAGATAATTCCTTTTCTCATTTTAATTAATCAATGCTAGCATTATGAAAAAACATCTGATTTTAATGACAGTGGCCGCTACGCTTTTAACATCGTGCGGAGGAAGTAAAACAACAACTGCTGAAGCAGACAAATTTGATTATACAGTGGAACAATTTGCTGATTTACAGATATTGCGTTATAAAGTTCCCGGATTTGAGGAACTGACGCTGAAACAGAAGGAACTGATTTATTACCTGACAGAGGCTGCTTTGGAGGGAAGGGATATTCTGTTTGACCAGAATGGAAAATATAATTTGAGAATCCGTCGGATGCTCGAAGCAGTATATACAAACTATCAGGGAGATAAAACAACGCCTGATTTTAAAAATATGGAGGTGTATCTGAAAAGGGTATGGTTCTCCAATGGTATTCATCACCACTATGGTACGGAGAAATTTGTGCCCAACTTCTCGCAGGAGTTCTTGAAACAGGCTGTACTCGGTATAGATGCCCAGTTGCTGCCGTTGGCGAAAGGGCAGACTGCCGAACAACTTTGTGCCGAACTGTTTCCGGTGATTTTCGATCCGACTATTATGCCGAAACGGGTAAACCAGGCAGATGGCGAAGATCTTGTGTTGACTTCTGCTTGTAACTATTATGACGGAGTGACGCAGAAAGAGGCAGAGAGTTTTTATAGCGCCCTGAAAGATCCGAAAGACGAAACACCGGTTTCTTACGGGCTGAACAGTCGGCTGGTCAAAGAAAACGGAAAGTTGGAGGAGAAAGTTTGGAAAGTAGGCGGACTCTATACACAGGCAATAGAGAAGATTGTTTATTGGCTGAAGAAAGCGGAAGGTGTAGCAGAGAATGAGGCACAAAAGGCCGTTATCACCAAGCTGATTCAATTCTATGAAACAGGCAATCTGAAAGATTTCGATGAATATGCCATTCTTTGGGTGAAAGACCTTGATTCACGAATCGACTTTGTGAATGGATTTACTGAAAGTTACGGTGATCCGTTGGGTATGAAAGCGAGCTGGGAGTCTTTGGTGAATTTCAAAGATTTGGAATCAACGCACCGCACAGAAATAATCAGTAGCAATGCGCAGTGGTTTGAAGATCATTCTCCGGTAGATAAATCTTTCAAGAAAGAAAAGGTAAAAGGGGTATCGGCTAAAGTGATTACTGCCGCTATCCTTGCAGGTGATCTTTACCCGGCAACGGCTATCGGTATCAATCTGCCGAATGCAAACTGGATTCGTGCGCACCACGGTTCTAAATCGGTGACAATCGGAAATATAACAGATGCTTATAACAAAGCCGCTCACGGAAACGGATTCAACGAAGAATTTGTTTATAGCGATGCGGAAATACAACTGATCGATGCTTATTCTGATTTAACGGATGAGCTGCATACGGATTTGCACGAATGTTTGGGACACGGTTCCGGTAAGTTACTTCCGGGTGTAGATCCTGATGCTTTGAAAGCATACGGCTCTACCATCGAAGAGGCGCGTGCCGATTTGTTCGGATTGTATTATGTGGCTGACCCCAAGCTGGTAGAACTGGGACTTCTCTCTTCTCCCGATGCTTATAAAGCTCAATATTATACTTATCTGATGAACGGTCTGATGACGCAGTTGGTACGTATCGAACCAGGCAATACTGTGGAAGAAGCTCACATGCGCAACCGCCAGTTGATAGCCCGTTGGGTATTTGAGAAGGGGGCTGCCGATAAAGTGGTGGAATTGGTGAAGAAAGACGGAAAGACTTATGTGGTTATCAATGACTATCAGAAAGTACGCGAACTTTTCGGCGAATTGTTGGCTGAAATCCAGCGAATCAAATCGACAGGTGACTTTGAAGGTGCCCGTTCATTGGTAGAAAACTATGCCGTAAAAGTAGATCCGGCTTTACATGCAGAAGTTCTGGAACGTTATAAGAAGTTGAATCTGGCTCCTTATAAAGGTTTTGTGAATCCGAAATACGAACTGGTGACAGATGAAAACGGAAACGTTACGGATGTCACGGTTTCTTATGATGAAGGTTATGTAGAACAAATGTTGCGTTACAGCACTGATTATTCTCCGCTGCCTTCCATAAACAACTGATCTGAAATGGATATTAAAGAACAATTGAAAGATATCAAGACACAGCTCCGTCTCTCTATGAACGGGGCTGTGTCCCAAAGTATGCGCGAGAAAGGGCTGGTTTATAAACTCAATTTCGGAGTGGAACTGCCTCGTATCAAGATGATTGCCGAAGGTTACGAAAAGAATCATGACCTGGCACAGGCTTTATGGAAAGAGGAAATTCGCGAGTGTAAGATTCTGGCGGGAATGCTTCAGCCGATTGAAACGTTTTATCCCGAGATAGCCGATATTTGGGTGGAAAACATCCGGAATATCGAAATAGCAGAACTGACTTGTATGAATCTCTTCCAGCATTTACCGTATGCTCCGGCCAAATCCTTTCACTGGATTGCCGACGAACAGGAGTACGTGCAGACTTGTGGTTTCCTGACTGCCGCCCGTCTTCTGATGAAGAAAGGGGATATGACCGAACGTGCCTCCGGCGAATTGCTCGACCAGGCGATTTGTGCGGTACATTCCGACAGCTATCATATTCGTAACGCAGCTTTGCTGGTTATCCGCAAATATATGCAGCATAGCGAGGAACATGCTTTTCAAGTATGCCGCCTGGTGGAAGGTATGGCTGATTCTACCTTGGAAGGAGAGCAAATGCTCTACAATATGGTGAAAGAGGAGCTTGCTGTAGACTAATCTTATTTTCATGGAGTAAGTCCTTTTATTAAATAACGGTTTAATTTTTTAGACGCGGATAACACGGATGACGCGTCTAAAAAATAAACCGTCTTGTTATTCGTTTATTATATAAGCCAATCTACAAAACGAATGATAGCCTCCATTTAATTTATAAAAAAACTGTCTAACTCTGTGATGAACTAAAAAAACTTCTCTTTATCATTTGCTTTCCGCAAAAAAGGCTTAACTTTGTTCGCGCTAATTTTGGCTGATGATGGAAACTCAAAACGTGAAAGATACAGTAAGGCAGATATTCACGGAATATCTCACGGCGAACGGGCATCGAAAGACTCCTGAACGCTACGCCATACTCGATACTATTTATTCTATCGACGGTCATTTCGATATTGACATGCTTTATTCACGGATGATGGACCAGGAGAATTTCCGGGTGAGCCGGGCAACTCTCTACAACACCATTATTCTTCTTATCAATGCACGGCTGGTCATTAAGCATCAGTTCGGTACTTCCTCCCAATACGAAAAATCATATAATCGCGAGACACATCATCATCAGATATGTACTCAATGTGGTAAAGTGACCGAGTTTCAGAACGAGGAACTGCAGCAAGCCATTGAAAATACGAAATTGAGCCGCTTCCAGCTTTCGCATTACTCCTTATATATATATGGAGTATGTAGTAAGTGCGACAGAGCTAACAAACGGAAAAAAGTAAATAACAACAATAAAAAAGAAAAATGAAAGTAGATGTTCTATTAGGATTACAATGGGGCGACGAAGGTAAAGGAAAAGTAGTCGACGTTTTAACACCTAAGTATGATGTGGTTGCTCGTTTTCAGGGCGGCCCGAATGCCGGTCACACGCTTGAGTTTGAAGGACAGAAATATGTGCTTCGCTCTATTCCTTCCGGTATTTTTCAAGGAAACAAGGTAAACATCATCGGTAACGGTGTGGTACTTGATCCGGCATTGTTTAAAGCAGAGGCAGAAGCACTTGAAGCATCGGGTCATCCGCTGAAAGAACGTTTGCACATTTCAAAGAAAGCTCATCTTATTCTTCCGACACACCGTATTCTGGATGCTGCATACGAAGCAGCCAAAGGCGATGCTAAAGTAGGAACTACCGGTAAGGGTATCGGCCCTACTTACACGGATAAAGTGAGCCGTAACGGTGTTCGTGTAGGTGATATTCTTCATAACTTCGACCAGAAGTATGCTGCTGCGAAAGCTCGTCACGAACAAATTCTGAAGAGCTTGAATTATGAATACGATCTTACTGAACTGGAAAAAGCATGGTTGGAAGGTATCGAATACCTGAAACAATTCCATTTCGTAGATAGCGAACATGAAGTGAATAACCTGTTGAAGGATGGTAAGAGCGTGCTTTGTGAAGGAGCGCAGGTACTATGCTTGATATTGATTTCGGTTCATATCCGTTTGTGACTTCTTCCAATACCGTATGTGCGGGAGCCTGCACCGGACTTGGAGTGGCACCTAACCGTATCGGTGAAGTATATGGTATCTTCAAGGCATACTGTACTCGTGTAGGAGCAGGTCCGTTCCCATCAGAACTGTTTGACGAAACAGGCGACAAGATGTGTACGTTGGGACATGAATTCGGTTCTGTAACTGGTCGTAAACGTCGTTGCGGATGGATCGACCTGGTAGCGTTGAAGTATTCCGTTATGATAAACGGAGTTACCAAATTGATAATGATGAAGAGCGATGTACTCGATACTTTCGAAACAATCAAAGCGTGCGTTGCTTACAAAGTGAACGGTGAAGAGATCGACTACTTCCCGTATGACATCACAGAAGGCGTAGAACCTGTATATGCAGAGCTTCCGGGTTGGCAGACAGATATGACCAAGATGCAAAGCGAAGATGAATTCCCGGAAGAATTCAATGCTTACCTGACTTTCCTGGAAGAACAGCTTGGTGTAGAAATCAAGATTGTATCTGTAGGACCGGACAGAGCACAGACCATCGAACGTTATACTGAAAAATAACAATTGATTTATTATATGGAGGAAAGGCGGAGATTGAAGAAAAACTCCGCCTTTCTTGTTCAATCCTTTGTATAGTCTATCCTAAACACACAAAAATAATGTATGCCTTATGAAAACACGTTTTATAGCTTTCCTTTTGTTGTTCGTAATGAACTTGGGAGTATTTGCGCAATCTTCCTATCAGCCTACCGAAGAGAATCTGAAGGCACGGCAGGAATTTCAGGACAATAAGTTTGGTATTTTTCTTCATTGGGGGCTATACGCTATGCTCGCTACCGGTGAGTGGACTATGACAAACAATAATCTGAATTATAAAGAGTATGCCAAACTGGCAGGCGGATTTTATCCTTCCAAGTTTGATGCGGACAAATGGGTGGCAGCTATTAAAGCTTCAGGAGCGAAATATATCTGTTTCACTACCCGTCATCACGAAGGTTTTTCTATGTTTGACACTAAGTATTCGGATTATAACGTAGTCAAAGCTACTCCTTTTAAAAGAGATATTGTGAAAGAGCTGGCAGCAGCCTGTGCCAAGCAGGGCATCAAGCTCCATTTTTATTATTCACATCTTGACTGGGCGCGTGAGGACTATCCCTGGGGACGTACAGGGCAGGGCACAGGTCGCTCGAACTCGAAAGGAGATTGGAAAAGTTATTATCAATTCATGAATAACCAGTTGACAGAATTGCTGACGAATTACGGCCCGATAGGTGCCATCTGGTTTGACGGATGGTGGGATCAGCCCAAAACTTTTAACTGGGAATTACCGGAACAGTATGCTCTGATTCACAAACTCCAACCGGGGTGTCTGGTGGGTAATAATCATCATCAAACGCCTTTTGATGGAGAAGATATCCAGATTTTCGAACGCGATCTGCCCGGTGAAAATGCTTCGGGGCTTTCCGGACAGGAGGTGAGTCGTCTGCCGTTGGAAACTTGCGAAACAATGAATGGTATGTGGGGATATAAGATTACCGACCAGAATTATAAATCTACAAAGACATTGATTCACTATCTGGTGAAGGCAGCCGGTAAGAATGCCAATCTTTTGATGAATATCGGCCCTCAACCTGATGGGGAACTTCCTGCGGTAGCTGTACAACGCTTGGCAGAGATGGGAGAGTGGATGAAACAATATGGTGAAACGATTTATGGAACACGAAGCGGTGCAGTTGCTCCACACGATTGGGGAGTGACAACACAAAAAGGAAATAAGCTCTATGTGCATATTCTCGACCTGAAAGATGCGGCTTTGTTCCTGCCGTTGACAGATAAGAAGGTCAAGAAGGCAGTCTTGTTTAAAGACCAGTCTCCGGTTCGTTTCACAAAGACGAAAGCCGGTGTTTTGCTCGAATTCGCCGAGGTTCCGAAAGATATTGACTATGTGGTAGAACTGACAATTGACTAATTTTTAGCTAATTCTTCATAAAAGCAAGGGGAAACTATTCTGACATTGAACGTTTCCTCTTATTTTTGGCAAACAATTTGTTTATAAAGATATAGAGTAATAATTAAAATTGAAAAGTATATGATGTCTTATTGGGTATTATTTATAGGAATCGCTGTTGTAAGTTGGTTGGTACAGATGAATTTGCAAAACAAATTCAAGAAGTACTCTAAGATTCCTACAGGAAACGGAATGACAGGACGCGACGTTGCTTTAAAAATGTTGCATGACAATGGAATTTATGACGTACAGGTTACACATACGCCGGGACGGTTGACCGACCACTACAATCCTACTAACAAAACGGTGAATTTGAGTGAAGGGGTGTATGAAAGTAACAGTATAATGGCAGCTGCGTAGCAGCTCATGAATGTGGACACGCTGTACAACATGCACGCATGTATGCTCCGCTGAAAATGCGTAGTGCGCTGGTTCCGGTGGTAAACTTTGCCTCTTCCATTATGACGTGGGTATTGTTGGGTGGTATCTTGTTGATAAACTCTTTCCCGCAGTTATTGCTGGCAGGTATTATCCTGTTTGCTATGACTACACTGTTTAGCTTTATCACGCTGCCGGTGGAAATCAATGCAAGTAAACGTGCGTTGGTATGGTTGAGTTCATCCGGCATTACTAATTCGTGCAATCATGCACAGGCTGAAGATGCTCTTCGTTCTGCTGCTTATACGTATGTAGTTGCTGCATTAGGTTCATTGGCAACATTGGTATACTACATCATGATCTTCATGGGTAGAAGAGATTAAGAAATGAAAAAGGGAGAAAAGTGCGTTTATTAACTTTTCTCCATAGAATATAAAAAGATCCTCCGCAGTCTTTCCGAAGACTATGGAGGATTTTTTGTATTGTTTAGGGCCTTACTTGAGTGTTTCTTTACGATATTGATAGGGGATGGACACAATACGGGTGATTTTTTCAAATATATGTAAGCATTGCTCGGAAATTTGCAGTAAATTTGCGCAATTAAAATTATAAACAGTAATATTATGGCAGCAAAACCAAGTATTCCTAAAGGAACTCGTGACTTTTCGCCGGTAGAAATGGCGAAGCGTAATTATATATTCAATACGATTCGTGACGTATATCATTTGTATGGATTCCAGCAGATAGAAACTCCTTCGATGGAGATGCTTTCTACACTGATGGGAAAGTACGGCGATGAGGGAGATAAACTACTCTTTAAGATTCAGAACTCTGGAGATTATTTTTCCGGGATTACTGACGAAGAATTGTTAAGCCGTAATGCTGCCAAACTGGCAAGCAAATTCTGTGAGAAAGGTTTGCGTTACGACTTGACAGTGCCTTTTGCCCGTTATGTAGTGATGCATCGTGATGAGATCACTTTTCCGTTTAAACGCTATCAGATTCAACCGGTATGGCGTGCCGACCGCCCGCAGAAAGGACGTTATCGCGAATTTTATCAATGTGATGCCGATGTTGTAGGAAGCGATTCGTTATTGAACGAAGTGGAATTGATGCAGATTGTCGATACCGTTTTTAGTCGTTTCAATATTCGTGTATGTATTAAGATTAACAACCGTAAGATTCTTTCCGGTATTGCTGAAATTATAGGCGAATCGGATAAGATTGTAGATATTACCGTAGCAATTGACAAACTGGATAAAATCGGTCTGGATAATGTAAATGCTGAATTGAAAGAGAAGGAAATCAGTGATGAAGCTATTGCCAAGTTGCAGCCGATCATTCTTCTTAGTGGTACGAATGCGGAGAAATTGGCAACACTGAAGAATGTGTTATCAGCCAGTGAAGTAGGGCTGAAGGGAGTGGAAGAGAGTGAATTTATTCTGAATACATTGGAAACAATGGGCTTGAAGAATGAAATAGAGCTTGATCTTACTTTAGCTCGCGGACTGAACTATTATACAGGAGCTATCTTTGAAGTGAAAGCACTGGATGTACAGATTGGCAGTATCACTGGTGGTGGTCGTTATGATAATCTGACCGGAGTATTCGGTATGGCAGGAGTGTCCGGAGTGGGTATCTCTTTTGGTGCAGACCGTATCTTTGATGTCCTGAACCAGCTCGAACTTTACCCGAAAGAAGCTGTAAACGGAACAGAACTTCTGTTTATCAACTTCGGTGAAAAGGAAGCTGCATACTCAATGGGAATTTTGGCTAAGGTACGTGCTGCCAATATTCGTGCCGAGATCTTCCCGGATGCAGCCAAGATGAAGAAACAAATGAGTTATGCCAATGCGAAGAATATTCCGTTTGTAGCTATTGTCGGTGAGAATGAAATGAACGAAGGCAAAGTGATGTTGAAGAATATGGAGACTGGAGAACAGAACCTTGTTTCAGCAGACGAACTGATTGCTATTGTGAAGAAATAAGCGGAGATATTAGAACTAAGTATGTCATCATAATTAGTTAATATAAAGAGGTCGTCTTAACATAAAAATGAAGTGAACCCCAAAAGTTAGATAAAGAACTTTTGGGGTTCGCTTCAAAATAAAAAAGAGAAGATTTCTTTTTTAGTATTTTATTTGATCTAGTATTCCATTGAGGAAAGCAATTGCTACTCCATAGTTCGTCATAGGAATGTGCTGCTCCCGCGCACGTTCGATGCGACTAAGTACGTATTTACGGTTAAACATACATGCTCCGCAATGGATAACTAAAGAGTAAGGAGTCAGATCTTGTGGAAAGTCGGTTCCTGCTACCATATCAATTTGCAGATTCTCTCCAATCCGTTTCCGTAACAAACGAGGAAGTTTCACTCTTCCTATATCTTCTGAAAGGGGAGCGTGCGTACAAGCTTCCGCTATCAGTACACGTGACGATTCCGTCAGTCTTTCGATGACAGCTGCACTTTCTACATAATAGTGAATATCACCCTTATAACCTGCGAAAAGCACCGAGAAAGAAGTCAGTTCACTTTCCTTTGGTTTCTGTTCATAAATCGCTTTGAAAACTTGTGAATCGGTGATGATTAACTTCGGAGGACGGGCAAGGGCTTGCAGGGTTGCAGAAAACTTATCAGTGGTGCAATTCATTACGAGGCATTTTTTATCCAGCAATTCACGGATAGTCTGCACTTGCGGTAAGATCAGTCTGCCTTTGGGAGCTTGGATATCCTGCGGCATTACTAAAAGTACAAGGTCATTCTCCGCAACAAGTTTCCCGGTGATACTTTGTTGACCGAAGTCCGAAGGTAATTTTTCGAGGATGGCTTGCCGGATCAGTTCGATTCCTATCTTTTCTTTGGCACTGATAAGCAAGGGGTGTATTTTACATTGTTCCTCGATATATGTAGCTAAATGATCGCTATTCTCTCGTATATCTATTTTATTCAATACCGGAATGACAGGGATATTCTTCTCTTTCAATAGCGCCAGTATCTCTTTTCATGAAAAAGTAAGTGTCTTCACATAATAACAATGCAATATCCGTTTTTTCAATAGCCTTTAAAGTCCGGCTGATACGCAGTTCTCCAAGCTCTCCTTCGTCATCGAATCCCGGAGTATCTATAAAAAGACAAGGACCAATACCTTGAATCTCCATTGCTTTAGACACAAGGTCGGTAGTCGTTCCGGGAGTATTTGAAACGAGCGCGATGTCCTGTCCTGTCAACGCATTGATAAGAGAAGACTTACCACTGTTCCGTCTACCGAAAAGGGTGATATGAAGTCTGTTAGCATTTGGAGTATCTGTTAAGCTCATAATTGATAATTTTTCAACTTGTTAATTCGTGCGTAGCTAATTGGCAGATTGATATGTTAGCACATCAATGTATTATTTAAAATCTAAAGTCTCTTTGTCCTGCAGCTATTGCTTTGAGATTCCGGATAGCTATTTCCCTGATTTTGGGATTGGGGATTCGTTCCGTTTCTTTTAGAACCAGTTCCAATCCTTTCTGTCGCGTATCTTCTGAAGCATAATCTTCCAGATACTCTTTCAGAGTCATCAGGGCATTCGGTCCGCAACAGTTTGCTATCTGACCGGATTTCACTAATGACATGAAACGGTCTCCCGTCCTTCCTTCCCGGTAACAGGCTGTACAGAAGCTGGGGATATATCCGAGTTCGAGCAACCAGTTGACCACCTCGTCCAATGTCCGGGTGTCGCTCACATCAAATTGGGCAGAATTATGATCGGGTAATTCCGTTTCAGCATATCCGCCTACACTGGTACGCGAACCGCCACTGATTTGTGAAATACCCAATTCGAGCACTTTCTTGCGTGATTCTTGCGATTCACGTGTAGAAATAATCATTCCCGTATAAGGAACGGCAATTCGGATAACAGCTACAATCTTGCTGAATATCTCATCCGAAATAGCGTTCGGGAAATCTTCCGCATCGATGTCATCTGCCGAACAGATGCGCGGCACACTGATTGTATGCGGCCCTACACCGAATTTGGCTTCCAAATGTTCGGCATGCATTAATAATCCGATAAAATCATACCGATAAGTATTCAAACCGAAAAGGACGCCAATGCCTACATCATCGATTCCTCCTTCCATCGCGCGGTCCATCGCTTCGGTGTGATAAGCGTAATTGCTTTTAGGTCCGGTGGGATGGAGAGCTTCGTAGTTATCTTTGTGATAAGTCTCTTGGAATAAGATATACGTGCCGATACCCGCTTCTTTCAATCGGCGATAATTTTCTATCGTAGTGGCTGCGATATTTACGTTTACCCGGCGGATAGCTCCATTTTTATGCTTGATACTATAAATCGTCTGAATAGATTCCAGAATATATTCTATCGGGTTCAGTGACGGATGCTCACCGGCTTCAAGAGCCAGTCGCTTATGTCCCATATCCTGCAAAGCAATTACCTCCCGGCGGATTTCTTCCTGTGTCAGTTTCTTGCGTGCAATAGTCTTGTTTTTGGCATGATACGGACAATATACGCAACCGTTTACGCAATGATTAGATAAATAAAGCGGTGCGAACATGACGATACGGTTGCCGTAAAACTTCTGTTTGATTTCTTTAGCGAGATGAAAGATACGTTCTATCAGGTCAGGTTGGTTACACTCCAGCAGAATGGCCGCTTCCCGGTGTGTCAGTCCCTTGCACAACGCTGCCTTTTCAATTAGTTGTTCAATCAGGACACGATTATCCTTATTGTTCTGTGCATATTCCAGCGTATCCAAAATTTCTTCGTGATGGATAAACTCTTCTGCTTTGGATGAATCTTTTTGGTATATCATAATATTCTTTGTTTTTTCACCACAGATTACACGGATTCACACAGATTAAAATTTAAATTCGAAATAAAATCTGTGTGAATCCGTGTAATCTGTGGTGCACTTAAAGTCGCCTCTTTCGGTAGATATCTCATAACCGATGGTATTCAACTGCTTTTGTAAGGTAGTCAGTCCTTCGGCGGATTCCGCTCCGAGTGAAGCTTTGTCATTGTATAATTCATATTTTCTCCGTTCCTCCCGGGGAGACAGGTTGGGCATAACCACATTTGCACCTGCCAATATACCCCGCTCTCTACCATCAGGAACAAGAGTGGCGAGAGCCGTTGTTGCCGGAATCAATGCGGATGGATGCATCAAACGGAAGATCGATAATAGAAGAATCGTCCGTTCCACCGTTCCGCTGGGATATTGGGCAAAAGGCGTATCATGATGGGGTAGGAAAGGACCGATGCCGATCATTTCCGGCTGTAGCTTTTCAATGAACAAGATATCCTCGATGATATGTTCTACTGTTTGCCCTGGGCTGCCGACCATAATTCCGGTTCCTGTCTGATAGCCGATGTCTTTTAAATCCGCTAAACATTGTAGGCGCTGTTTGCCGGACATTTCTGCCGGATGCAGTTGCCAGTAATGCGACTCATTATATGTTTCGTGACGTAACAGATAACGGTTGGCTCCGGCACGGAAGAAACGCTCGTATGCATCACGCGACTTTTCTCCGAGCGACAGTGTAATGGCACAATCCGGATAATCCTGCCTGATACGGGCAACAGTCATTTCTATCCGATCGTCTGTCAGTGCGGGATCTTCTCCTCCTTGCAGCACGAAAGTGCGGAAACCTAATTTATATCCTTGCCGGCAACAATCCAGTATACTTTCCAGGTTCAATCGGTAACGTTCGATATTGGGATTTCCTTTTCGGATGCCACA
Source organism: Bacteroides sp. AM54-2NS (assembly GCF_003602935.1). NCBI lineage: Bacteria > Pseudomonadati > Bacteroidota > Bacteroidia > Bacteroidales > Bacteroidaceae > Bacteroides > Bacteroides sp. AM54-2NS. Next base: position 89,260 of record NZ_QTMZ01000019.1, on the reverse strand, counting down.
GTAATAACAGTTGTTCCGGCAGCAATTGCTGACTTCAATTAGTCCACGGATATAAATCTTATTTCCGAAGTGGCGGAGAGCGACTTCCTGCGCCTGTTTATTGATGTAACGCAGGGTTTCTGCGTCACATCCGGTCAACAGTTGCCGGAGCTCTTCCGGGCTAAGTGTTCTTTCCTGCCGTAGTTTATCGATCCATTGTTTCATAGCTCTCTTTTCGTTTGAGCAGCTCTTGTGCCAATTGGCGACGTCCCGAAACAATATCATTATGCGTACTTGGCCCGGTGATGCATCCACCCTCACACGCCATCACTTCAATAAACTGTCCCGCAGCCTTTCCTGTCTTGGCGCAGGCACGCAACAGAGCGATATTCTTTTTATTGATGTCCGACACTTGTATTGCATTGATTTTATCCGCTTCTTCTTTCAGATAAGCTTTGACAGCTCCCATCACACCACCTGCCTGTGCAAATCCATGTGCTTCGCGAACAGACGTATGTAATACAGAGAACTCCTGTACCTGTTCCAGTTCAATACCCAGTCCGTCGAGAATCGAACCGATTTCTTCAAACGTCAGAATATAATCCACTGCTTTGTCACGACGTACTTCTTTGCGTTTAGCCACACAAGGGCCGACAAACACAACCTTAGCATCCGGATGCTTCTCTTTGGCAATCCGTGCGGCGTAGTACATCGGTGATCCGGTGGTAGAAACGTATGGTTTCATATCCGGAATATGTTTCTCAACCAGTTCGATATAAGAAGGGCAACAGGAAGTAGTCATAAATTTCTGTCCCTCTTCCAATTTCTCCAGTAATTCGTGTGCTTCATTGCTGGTGGTTGCCATAGCACCTTCGGCCACTTCGATCACATCCGTAAATCCTATTTCTTTGAAAGCACCGTACACTTGTCCGATAGAAGTCTTAAACTGTCCCAGAATAGACGGAGCAACGATGGCAACCATCTTTTCTCCTTTACGGATGCGTTGCAATACATCGAATGTTTGCGAGATTTCGAAGATAGCACCGAACGGACAAGCATTCATGCATTTTCCGCAGTAGATACACTTGCTTTCATCAATATGTTCTATGCCGTGTTCATCTTTGCTGATAGCTTTTACCGGGCAAGCCTCTTCACAAGGCACGGGAATATATACGATAGCGTGATAAGGACAACTCTTGTGACAAATACCGCAACTGACACATGTGTCATGGTCAATCATTGCCTGACCGTTTTTCTTGAAACGTATCGCATCTTTGGGGCAATTCATGTAACAGCTACGTGCCACGCATCCGCGACAAAGGTTGGTTATTTCATAATTGATCTGTACACAGGAAGAACAGGCCTCGTCGATGACGCACATGATATTTTCCTTGTCCGGTTCGGGGCGGCTCAATGCCAATCGCGCATATTCGGAAAGCGGGGTAACTTCGTCGTGTTCGTCTGTCATATCCAATCCCATCAGAGGAAAAGTCTTGTACCTCCACACTGCGCGTTCTTTATGTACGCAACACCGTCCTAGGGGTTTTGATTTTCGTGGACTCAATTCAATCGGGAGCCGGTCTATCTTTTCCACTAATTCGTCGTTTTTCCAGAGTTTAACGAGGTCTGCCAGCAATTTATGCCGGACAATCATAATATTATTCGTAAATGCCATATTGCAATAAAAAGGTTGTTAGTTAGTTGGTGCAAAGATACGAACAGAATTTCAATATTTAAGTTTTTTGAAACATTCTTGTAACTTTTTTGTAGCCCTCGCGTGTTATCTTTGGGGTGGACAAAAAAACTTAGAGGAGGCAGAGTTATGAATAGCAGTATTTTCGAGCAACGTAGTCGTTTTGCCATGATTGGCGCATTGATGGTTATTATCAGCCTGCTGTTTTTATTCTACATGGGAAGTTCTTTGGTAAGCTCTACCAAAAAATATCTGGAGCAGATACAAGGGATAGAGATCACTTGTATCGACACAGACGAATAAAAACAAGCAACCGAAAGGTAGGATAACCCGGGGGAAATTTGTATTTTTGCCGGAAGAAAAAACAGACCTTATGGAAGAAAAGAATAGAGCCTGGAAAACGGTGAGTAGTAAATATCTATTTCGCCGTCCGTGGCTGACTGTGCGTTGCGAAGATATGTTGCTTCCCAACGGTAACCATATCCCCGAATATTATATTCTTGAGTATCCCGACTGGGTAAATACGATTGCCATTACAAAAGATGGTAAATTTGTTTTTGTCCGCCAGTACCGTCCGGGAATTGAACGAACTTGTTATGAACTTTGTGCCGGTGTCTGTGAGAAGGAAGACGCTTCACCGTTAGTGTCCGCCCAACGTGAATTGTGGGAGGAAACAGGCTACGGAAAAGGAAACTGGCAGGAATATATGGTGATTTCCGCTAATCCGAGCACTCATACCAATCTGACTTATTGCTTTCTTGCTACAGACGTAGAACTGATAGACCATCAGCATCTGGAAGCTACTGAAGATATCAGCGTACATCTGCTTACATTGGAAGAGGTGAGAAGCCTGCTTGATAAGAACGAAATTATGCAAGCGCTGAATGCTGCTCCATTGTGGAAATATATAGCAAATTTGTAATATCGTTTGGAATTCTGTAGAGAAATAATAACTTTGGAGAAAATTTAAATTATCTTATTATGAAAACAGTTTTATGGAGTATGCTTTGTTTGTTTCTCTCCGGATGGGGAAGTATGCAAGCGGTATTAGCACAGGACTTGAAAGAGATGGAAAAGAACTTGTCCGCCATCAACGAGGAATTGAGTCAAAAGACAAAAGAATATAGTTGGCAGCTTGCAGCTGCTTACGCAGATTATTGTGAAGCAAACAATAAATATATAAGTTGGAATGATTTGCCTTATCTGCAACAGGTTGTCGAATATGAGCGTCCTGCTTCTTTGGAGACTTATCGTCTGGAACATAAAGCCAATAAAGAGGAACTGGATAAGTTTTTAAATACATACAAAGAATATAAAGATCTGGTGAAGAAGCAAAAAGAAGCGGTAACCAAGGAAGAGAAAGATGCTGTATCAACAGCCTTTTCTGCATTCTGGAAAAAGTTGAGAAGTGAAGAGAATGCTTATAAAGATTTGTACTATGCCGAACGAAAGGCTGTCTGCAAATATAGATCGGAAGCTTTGCGATATGCGATTGCCTATTATAAAGAAAAGAAGCAGGAGATTCCGACTTCTTATATAAAATATACTGAACGGTCTTATTTATTGCAGAAAGGTTCTGCCTTGGAGTTATTACAAAAAGAAATAAGTGCATTGGAAAGTGTACAGAGAGAGATAATTCAGAATATAACGAGGGCAAAGTATGGGTTGAGTGAAACCGGAGAAAATAAAAGAGAGAAGATATTTGATTGATAAGAGATCATCTGGGATAAAGAAATCCCTTTTTATAATTGGAGGTCTGGACTGAAGAGTTCGGACCTCTTTGTTTTCTCTCTCAAGTACGTATAGGTAAGTTTCTTTTCATCCTATGCCAACTTCTTTTGCATAGGGAGAAAACTTGTTTAGAGTATAAGATAAACTATAACCATAAGTTCTGATTATATAACTGAAACTTTTGATTACATAACTGAAAGTTGCAGTTTTATAACCGGAACTTGCAGTTATAGTTTGGGATAAGGGAAAAGCAACTTTTCCCAAGGAAGAAAGTAAGTTTCCTCCTTATAGAGAATATGTTTTCTAACCATATTTCATAAGATAGATAATAAGAATCAGGGAATGGCGATGCTGATTTGTTCAACGGTTATTCCAATACAAAAATAATAGTTTCATTTACGGGGGCCCAGTCATAGATAAACTTGGCATGGGAAGTTGCATTCCGCACGCACATGTGTGAGCGTGGAGTAGTTCCCAACGACGGACTATATTCTATCTGCGTCTTGCGGGGAGCATTGACCGGTACTCCGTGAATATAGGCCCCGTCCGTGAAACGACTCGCATAAGGAGCATAACCTCCCGTTTCTTTCGAGCCGTCTTTTAGAAATACCATTTTTACTTTCTTTTCCTGTAAAACAAACATTCCTAAAGGAGTTTCCTGTGCATACGGGGGCAGATGACGTCCCGTAGTGGAAGGATTCATACTGCGAACCACCCATTGCCCTTTTCCGCTACGTTCAAGAGAAGCGATATTCTGATTGTGGCGGTCTACGAAAACAGCTTTGTTAAAAACAATCGTATCTCCGATTACTTTGACATATTTTTTAGGAATCATCCATTCATCTCCGGTAAACATTGGCTCTGCTTTTATGAATTTCTCTCCATCTTCGATAAAACGGGTTAATTCCCCATCCTGTCCGTAACGTTCGGGTACTAATGTGTCAGTCAATAGATAAAGCGGAACGGATTGGTAACGTTCTATGCCAAGAGTATCTGCCACTCGTCCGTAAGCGTTTCTTTTGAAACTTCTCACAAGTGGTGCTTCTCCATTTCTGTTTTTGTAATTCTGGAGAATAGCCCAGGTGGAAGGCTGCAACTGTATATTTTCGAGCAAGGCCAGCTGTTCTTTGATTTTATCCCACTGAAACTGCCGGGTAGTGTCTTTATAAGGATAGGTGTCTTCCAATGTGTATTGATCATACAATAAATCTTTGGAGATTTCTATCTGCTCTGCCGTGAGTTTTTTATTAACAGGTTTAACCTCGGGTTGAACTATTGTATCCTGTGACAGCGAGTCTGTTTGTTGTTCGTGTACAGGAGAAATCTCTCCTGTACGCGAAGTGCAGGAGTAGAAGACGCAAGAGGCGATGATGAGGCCGGATGCTATTCCATTCATATTATTTATACAGTGCATTTGATGGTTCGTTTACGAATATACGTCATTATAAGGAATAATCCTTTTGTTTTGTTTAAAAAGTAGGTGACAAATATACTTTTTTGCCATACAATGCAAGTTGTCAGTCATTTTGTCAGTCTATTTCTGACAAAGAATCATTTATTTACTTTGGCACGCTTTTCGCAATAACTTTAGCGTTCCGCCTGAAAAATGGCGGGTAACATCTACTATTAAATGTATAACTAAAATATAACAAGTAACTATGAACATTAAACCATTAGCAGACAGAGTGCTTATCCTCCCTGCACCTGCAGAAGAAAAAACAATTGGTGGTATCATTATCCCTGATACAGCAAAAGAAAAACCTTTGAAAGGTGAAGTTGTGGCAATAGGTCACGGTACGAAAGACGAAGAAATGGTATTGAAAGTAGGCGATACAGTTCTTTATGGTAAATATGCCGGAACAGAACTTGACGTTGAAGGTACTAAATATCTGATTATGCGTCAGAGCGATGTTCTCGCTGTTTTGGGTTAATTAATAATAGTAAATAGTAAATCTTTAAATAGTAAATAAAGAGATGGCAAAAGAAATATTATTCAATATCGATGCCCGTGACCAATTGAAAAAAGGTGTCGATGCTTTGGCAAATGCAGTAAAAGTAACTCTGGGCCCGAAAGGACGTAACGTTATCATTGAGAAGAAATTCGGTGCTCCGCACATCACAAAAGACGGTGTGACAGTAGCAAAAGAAATCGAATTGGCAGATGCTTACCAGAACACTGGTGCACAGTTGGTAAAAGAAGTTGCTTCTAAGACAGGTGACGATGCCGGTGACGGTACAACTACTGCAACCGTTCTTGCACAAGCTATCGTAGCTGAAGGTTTGAAGAACGTAACTGCCGGTGCTAGCCCGATGGATATCAAACGTGGTATCGACAAGGCCGTTGCCAAAGTGGTAGAATCAATCAAGGATCAGGCTGAAACTGTAGGTGACAACTATGACAAGATTGAACAGGTTGCCACTGTATCTGCAAACAATGATCCGGTAATCGGTAAATTGATTGCTGACGCTATGCGTAAAGTTTCTAAAGACGGTGTGATTACTATCGAAGAAGCAAAAGGAACAGACACTACTATCGGTGTAGTAGAAGGTATGCAGTTCGACCGTGGTTATTTGTCTGCTTACTTCGTGACAAATACGGAAAAGATGGAATGTGAGATGGAGAAACCTTACATCCTGATCTATGACAAGAAGATTTCTAACCTGAAAGATTTCTTGCCTATCCTCGAACCTGCTGTACAGACTGGTCGTCCTCTGTTGGTAATTGCAGAAGATGTAGATAGCGAAGCGTTGACTACATTGGTAGTAAACCGTCTGCGTTCTCAATTGAAGATCTGTGCTGTGAAAGCTCCGGGCTTCGGTGACCGTCGTAAAGAAATGCTCGAAGATATCGCTATCCTGACAGGTGGTGTTGTTATCAGCGAAGAAAAAGGTTTGAAACTGGAACAGGCTACCATCGAAATGTTGGGTACTGCTGACAAAGTTACAGTTACTAAAGACTATACAACTGTTGTAAACGGTGCAGGTAACAAAGACAGCATCAAGGAACGTTGCGAACAGATCAAAGCACAAATTGTAGCAACTAAGTCTGACTATGACCGTGAGAAATTGCAGGAACGTCTGGCTAAATTGTCAGGTGGTGTAGCTGTTCTCTATGTAGGTGCTGCTTCTGAAGTAGAAATGAAAGAAAAGAAAGACCGTGTGGACGATGCTTTGCGTGCAACTCGTGCTGCTATCGAAGAAGGTATCATCCCGGGTGGTGGTGTAGCTTATATCCGTGCTATTGATTCTTTGGAAGGAATGAAGGGTGATAATGCTGATGAAACAACTGGTATTGGTATCATCAAACGTGCCATCGAAGAACCGCTTCGCGAGATTGTTGCTAACGCTGGTAAAGAAGGTGCAGTAGTTGTTCAGAAAGTACGTGAAGGAAAAGGTGATTTCGGTTACAATGCCCGCACGGACGTTTACGAAAACTTGCACGCTGCCGGTGTAGTAGATCCTGCTAAGGTTGCTCGTGTAGCTTTGGAAAATGCAGCTTCTATCGCTGGTATGTTCCTGACTACTGAATGTGTAATTGTAGAAAAGAAGGAAGATAAGCCAGAAATGCCGATGGGCGCTCCCGGAATGGGAGGCATGGGCGGAATGATGTAATTCCGGCTTTCGCTGAATGAATATGAAAACGAGGGTGTCCGAAAAGGGTACCCTCGTTCTTTTTATTATCAATCTATTCTGCAAATTGATCTTTTCAAAACATCCTTGCTTTATATTTTGTTTGGTCAACGTATTCTTAGTAATGAGAATACTTCGTATATTTAGAATCAAATTTATTAATAAAAGTGAGATGTTGAAAGTATTAACATTTATGAAGCAGGTAGCTAACGGGCTACAGGTGGAGGGAAACTTCGGTACTGCGCACGTCTATCGTAGCAGTCTGAATGCCATCATTGCTTATAGTGGGAAAGTGGACTTCACCTTTGATGAAGTGAGTCCGGAGTGGTTAAAGGGATTTGAAGTATATCTTCGCAGTCGTGGTTGCAGTTGGAACACCGTTTCCACTTATTTGCGCACGTTTCGTGCGGTTTACAATCGTGCCGTTGATCTTCGGAAAGCTTCTTATGTACCTCATCTGTTCCGTTCTGTTTATACCGGTACTCGTGCCGACCATAAACGTGCATTGGGCGATGAAGATATGAAAAAGGTATTTGCAAAATTGTCTCGTACGTCCGGTGTGCCATTAGCGGTATATCAGGCGCAAGAGTTATTTATTCTGATGTTTTCGCTTCGTGGTATGCCATTTGTGGATCTCGCTTATTTGCGTAAGAGTGATTTGCGTGATAACGTAATAACGTATCGCAGACGTAAGACAGGACGGCCATTGTCAGTGACATTGACTCCCGAAGCGATGATCCTGGTGAAGAAGTATATGAATCGTGATCCTTCTTCTCCTTATTTGTTTCCATTGTTGAAAAGCCGTGAAGGAACCAAAGAGGCGTATCGCGAATATCAGTTGGCATTGCGCAGCTTTAACCAACAGTTGATGTTGCTAGGTGAATTATTGGGATTATCCGATAAGTTGAGCTCGTACACCGCCCGCCATACCTGGGCTACGACAGCTTATTATTGTGAAATCCATCCGGGCATTATCTCCGAAGCGATGGGACATTCGTCTATCACCGTCACTGAAACCTATCTGAAACCTTTCCGAAGTAAGAAAATTGATGAAGCAAATAAACAAGTTCTTGACTTCGTGAAACGCTCTGTTGTAGGTGTAAGCGCTTGAAAATTATTCTGTTACTTTGTAGGTAACGGGAATGAATATCGGTGCAAATATGAGCATATTTCTTAAAACAACCAAACGAAATCATACATTTTTTCTAATAAACTACTCAAAACAGGAATTAACCAAATAAAACACGCGGATTCTTTGTATTAGGGCTTTGTTAACTTCTAAATTTTTGCAAAAGATCTCCTTCCCTCTACTGCCTTTCAGAAGCAGGGGTAAAAAAGTTTCATTGCATATCGTATTATTTTTCAGTATTGACTACTCCCGAAGAGCAGGCGCAAAGGTTTCTCCGTTACCTACAAAGTAACGGGCAGTCTATTATTGAAACTTAGTGTTTAATAATATATTATTAATGTAATTTTTAAGTAGTTATGAAAAGAAAATTTGTAAAAGTGATGTTCTTCGGGGCGCTGGCACTTTCTACTGTCACCTATGTAGGCTGTAAAGACTACGATGATGACATCGACAATCTGCAAACACAGATTGACGCAAACAAAGCTAGTATAGCCGAGTTGCAGAATTTTGTGAAAGAAGGTAAATGGATTACCAATGTTGAACAAATTACCGATGGATTTAAGATAACTTTTAATGATAATAAAAGTTATTCTATTACAAGCGGTAAGGATGCTACACCAACGACTATTAAGATTGATCCGGTAACAAAGAACTGGATTGTCAATGATAATGATCTTGGTATTTGTGCAGAAGGAAAGAAAGGTGCTGATGGCAAACCGGGCGCTGCAGGATCTCCGGGTGGTAAAGGAGAAGACGGATATGCACCTCAAATTTCAGAAAATGGATTCTGGATGGTTTGGGATGCTGAAACTAAAAAACCTGTAGAGACAAAAATTAAAGCTGCTACTGATATTTATGTAGCTGCTGATGCTAGTAATCCATTGGTTTGGATATTGAATATTTTCAATAAGGAGACTAAAGAATGGGAAACGGTTTCTATGCCGAAATCGGCTCGTATCACTAGTATGAGTGTGCTTGGTATAAAAGGCGATGGTTCTGTTGATGTTGGTTCTACAGAGGCTGAAACTACTTTTATATTATAGCATAGCTGGCAAAGATATTGTGTTTAATGGAAACAAAACTTTCAAGAAGAAAGGGGATTTGCTTGTTGCTAGAGGTGGCAGCAAGATTCATGCATTGATTAATCCTGTAAACTTGAAAGCAGCAGATATTCAAGCTTATGAAATAGGCTTGACGGACTCTAAGGGTAATACTAATTTTGCTGTTGCAAATATAGCAGATAATTTTAGTATAGATGCTTTGACTCGTGCAGCGGATCCGGAAAAAGAGCCTACAGCAAATAAAGGTGTATACGATTTGACTCTGAAGTTTGTAGACGGATTGACTAAGGACGAATTGACAGCTTTGGAAAGTGCTGAAACTGCTTATGCGCTTACAACAAAAGATGCATGGGGTAATGAAATCATTTCCCAGTATGGTGTGAAAATTAAGGCTAGCAGCCAAAATATACCGGATGTTAATTTTACTGCTCCTGAACCTATGCCTTACCAAACTACCTATAATTTGGATGAATTGTTTGGTAGTGAATTGGATAAGGTGGTAGCTTATTATTATGAGGTAACTGATGAAGAAGCTAAAAAAGCTGATGCAAAATTTGATAAAGAGAAGAATACAATTCTAGCAAATAAGGAGGGTCAGGTGAAAGTTAAGATTCACTGTCTTCTTGTTGATGGAAGTACTCAAGATCCTGAAGTTGAATTGACGTTTACTTATGTGTCTAAGAAAGCTGAAATCAAAGATATGACTTGGGTCGTAGATGCTAGCAATAAGACAGCTACTTCTGAAATAGTAGGTCCTTCAGTAGATGAGATTAAAGGACAAATTAAACTGTCAGACCCAATAGTTGCGACTATTGCTTATACTGATGATAAGGCAATGATCAATGGAAAGGTGGTTCAGTCTTATATGGATGGTAGTATTCAGTTAAAATTGGTAGGTCTGGATAAAGACGGAAAGCCTGTATCAGGAACAAGTGAAGCTGATATAGCTAAAATTACTAAATTTGTAATCCAAGCTACATTTGACGAAGAAAATGTGGCTGCCGTATCTCATACTGCTACAGTTAAATTCAAAAATAAGGATTCCCAAGCAGGTTTGGGTAATGACTTTTTGTATGAAACTACATTCAAGATTACTGTAGATCAGCAGAATGATAAATTGTTCACATTTAAACGTGCAACTGCTTACTTTGATGGTGATAATGCCAAGGCTTATGGTACAGTACCGACTACTGCAGTTCTTGCTGCTACTGCTGATACAAAGATTGGCTTCGATCTTTACACCCTATATAAAGAAGGTTCTATATCAGCGGATAAACAGAATACTATTACATTCACTGAAGAGAAACCTTCTAGAGTGGTAAGTGGTAAAAAGCAGTTTGCTCCTGCATGGTTGGATGAGACTCTCCCACAACCAACAAAGAATTCAAAAATTAAAGTTTTCCCTTATGTTTCTAAGCCAGCAACTGATGAAAATTGGGGTGGTGCTTATACTGGTCGTTATATTACTGTGTCTTATGCACCATTCGGAAATTCTCGTTTGAAAGCTATTACTGATAGATTCAATTTGACAATACTATCAGAAATCTTTGAAGGTACTTTCGAATATACCAAAGAAGTAGATAAGAAAATTATAGGAACAGAAGCAAATCCGTTCATAATCGAAGGAAATACTGTAGAAATATCAGCTAAAGATTTCAAGAGAATAGATGCTCGTGGTAATTCCTATGAATTCAGCGATAACAGAATAGAGTCTGTTTCAGTTGTATTAGCAGATGATGACGCTACAACTTATTTGGCGAAGAACGATGGTAATCTTACTGATGATCCAAAGAAAGTTGTTATATCTAAGAAGGAGGGTGCCGTAATCCTAACTCCTCCTACTTGTAAAGTAAATGTTAATATTCTTGATAAGTGGGGCAGAACTAAATCTGTATCAATCTACGTAAAAGTAAATAAGTAATCAGGATTAAAGGATTTGTAATTGAGGGCATCCTAATTCTTCTTAGACTTAAGATGCCTTCTCTTTACAAGTTGTAATATAGGATAATAAATCCTTTAAAAAGAAATATGCTAAGAGATAGACTGAAAATTATGCTTGTGAAAGTATGTTTTCTCAAATGTTTGTCTCTTGGAAGGGATACCTCCCTTATTTCCCACAGGTATCCCTTTTTTTTTGTCTCATTACATCTTCTTATTTGCACTAGAACCAATTTGCTAGTCCCTTATTTCCCTATAGATTAAGGAGATGTTTTGAGAGTATAGAAAGCCCGGGCTTGTGAAAGTCCGGGCTTTTCGTGCTCTTTTGTCTTTGGAACATCTTAGCTATTTCCTTTGTTTGTTCATGCGGGGTATTTCCATTGATGGGATAATACTCGTATATTTATCGTCTAAATTATTAATAAATTATGAGATGTTGAAAGTACTAGCATTTATGAAGCAGGTAGCCACTGGGTTACAGATGGAGGGAAACTTTGGGACTGCACATGTCTATCGTAGTAGTCTGAATGCCATCATTGCTTATCGTGGGAAAAATGATTTTGTTTTTAGTGAAGTGACTTCGGAGTGGTTGAAAGGGTTCGAAGTATATCTTCGCAGTCGTGGATGTAGTTGGAACACCGTTTCCACCTATTTACGGACCTTTCGTGCGGTTTACAATCGTGCGGTCGATCTTCAGAAGGCTCCTTATGTTCCTCATTTATTTCGTTCTGTTTATACCGGAACGCGGGCTGACCATAAACGTGCGTTGGGTGATGACGATATGAAGAAGGTGTTTACTAAATTATCTCGTGCATCGGGTGTACCATTAGCGGTATATCAGGCGCAGGAGCTATTCATCCTGATGTTTTCGCTTCGTGGTATGCCGTTTGTCGATCTTGCTTATTTGCGTAAGAGTGATTTGCGCGGTAATGTAATAACGTATCGCAGACGTAAAACCGGGCGACCATTGTCGGTGACATTGACTCCGGAAGCAATGGCTTTGGTAAAGAAATACATGAATCGTGATTCTTCTTCTCCTTATTTATTTCCATTGTTGAGAAGTCGGGAAGGAACTAAAGAAGCCTATCGCGAATATCAGCTTGCATTACGTAGTTTTAACCAACAGCTGATGTTATTGGGTGAATTGCTCGGATTGGGAGATAAACTTAGTTCATACACTGCCCGTCATACCTGGGCTACGACGGCTTATTATTGTGAAATCCATCCGGGTATTATTTCCGAAGCGATGGGACATTCGTCTATCACCGTCACTGAAACTTATCTGAAGCCTTTCAGGAATAAGAAAATTGATGAAGCAAATAAGCAAGTTCTCGATTTTGTAAAGCGTTCAGTGACAGGTGTAAGTGCTTGAAAATTATTCTGTTACTCTGTAGGTAACGGGAATGAATATCGGTGCAAATATGAGCATATTTCTTAAAACAACCAAACGAAATCACACATTTTTTCTAATAAAGCATTCAAAAGTAGAACTAGGACAAATAAAACACGCGGATTCTTTGTATTAGGGCTTTGTTAACTTCTAAATTTTGCAAAAGATTTCCTTCCCCTCTACTGCCTTTCAGAAGCAGGGGTAAAAAAATTTCATCACATTTGGTATCATTTTTCAGTATCGACTACTCCAGAAGAGCAGGCACAAAGGTTTCTCTGTTACCTACAGAGTAACGGGTTGTGCTATTATTGAAACTTAGTGTTTAATAATATATTATTAATGTAATTTTTAAGTAGTTATGAAAAGAAAATTTGTAAAAGTGATGTTCTTCGGGGCGTTGGCGCTTTCTACTGTCACCTATGTAGGTTGTAAGGACTATGATGATGACATAAAAAGTGTACAGGAACAAATTGACCAGATCAAGTCAAACAATCCTGTAAGCGTGGGAGACATGCAAACTGCCATTAATGTGGCTAAAAGTGCTTTGGAAAGTCAGTTGGCTGATTTAAAGACAAAATTGGAGAATAAGGATTCTCAAATTAAAGATTTGGGTCTGAAAATTACTGATTTGGAGGACAAATTGTCAAAGACTGCTGATAAGGCAACGGTCGACCAGCTGACAAAAGACTTGGCAACAGCTAAGAATGATTTAGAAGCACTGAAGAAACTTCAAAAGTCTGATATTGATGGTTTGACAGCAAGAATTGTAAAGCTGGAAGCCCTTAAAGAGGAATTGGATGGTTTAAAAGTCAATTTCGCTACAAAAGAAGAGCTGAAGAACTACGTTGAATCTGCAAAACTGTCAGGACTTATCAGTGATGAAATTGCCACAGCTTTGGGAGAAGATGGGGAGATTGCCGCTGCAATAAATGATGCTATTCAAACAAAGGTTCTTGCAGACTTTGGCAGTATGAAGGAAGTTGCTGCTCTTGCCGGAGAGGATGCAACTGTAGCAGATGTTATTAAAGAATTGTATGCTGCTATTAATGCTGATAAAACTGGTATCCTTGCTAAACTGACTGCGCTGGAAGACTATCAAACAGCATTGGAAGATAAAGCGGTAGAAAATGGTTTCGAGAGTGTAGAAGCCGTTATTGCAGAGGTGAAATCTCTTAAAACGACTCTTTCCGGTCTTTATGCAAGCGCAGAATTCAGTGAAAAAGTCAAGGCGATTGTTTCAGCAGAACTGACGACTGTAAATAGCCGTATAGATACGTTAGAAGATGACCTTGCAAAACTGGGTGTTGCTATTAAAGGTATGATTCAGAGTGTAGTATATATTCCTACAAGCATAGATCGTAGCGTAGATTTCTATACTTTGTATGCTAAGAAAACTTCAACCTCATCTTCTTATGTTGTTGCAGCGAAGAGTGCAGATGCAAAAGAATTGCAATTCCGTATTTCTCCGGCTTCTGCTGCTATGACATTGGAGGATTTCAATAAAAACTACGAAATCAAGTTAAATGCTGAAGAACGTAACTGGACTCGTGCTGCTGAACCGTTTGCCGTAGAAGTGAAGAACTGTGAAGCTGGTGTTCTTACAGTATCATTAACAACTTCAAGCGAAAAGAGCCATGCGATATCTTTGAATATTGTAAGTACAAAAGATGCGGAAGGTAAAGAAGGATTGACTCCGACAAATGTTAATTCTGATTATATCGCAGTGATACAGTCTAGTTATTATCTGAAGACTGCTTATTATGAGGTAGCAACAGAGAAAGCAGGCGAGATTATCTATGATGCTCCCCAACCGGTTGATTATTCAGGAGTTGGAACTTTGACGGTTTCATATACAACAACTGCAAGTGGAAGCACAGCATTTACAAAAACATTAGAAGAACTGAATGTAGAGAATATCTTTGCGACGACTTATAGCTTGACTGGAACAGATGCAAATCTATTTGAAGTTTCTACTGCAGGTAGCGTTAGTCTAAAAACATCCGGTCTGATTGCTTCTTTGGATAAAACTGCTAATGTTATGGCTAAAGTAACGGCTCCAGGTTTCTATTTGGAAACTAGTTCTGATAATCCTAAAAAGTTAGGAACTGTAAAAGTAACACGTACTATTGATGAACTTACACATGCGTATGCTTTGGTAGAACGTGACTGGACTAATGAAACAGCAGTTGCTGCAGAGGAGAGAGTAGTTCTAAATGTTGCTGACATTTATAACGATCCGGCTGTGAATATCCGCCCATCAGCTTATGAAAGTTTGAGTTTGGTTGAACTTCTTCCTACAATAGGTATACGCTTAGAAAATGGTGCAAATAATGCCTTGACTTTAATCATTCCTAAAAATACAGCTGCTGGTGATTATACCGCAACAGCTAAGTTCGAAGGAGATGGCTATACGCTTGTTGTAAATGTTCCAGTTAAGATTAAGCCTATCACTTTGGCTAAATTGGCTAGAGTGTCGGAAATGTGGTCTTCAGATCAAACTCGTACAGGCTTTACTCCGACAAAAGATTCTGAGACAGCGGCTACTGCTATTACTTCCGAATTTAAGCTTGCTACTATATTCTCCAACTTTGATGCTGTTAAAGCTGCTGTTTTGGCTAAAGGTGGTACTTTCGTAATTACTACTAACATTACGGAAAATAGCATTGCTGGCGTTAGCTATGATGAAAACGAGGCTAAGTTTACGTTTGATAAAGATCTCTATACTGGTAAGATGACTGTTGGTGGTAAGACTGTACCTGCTGTAGTTAAGTTTACTATTAAAGCTAGCTATAATGGTAAAGTTGAGGATACGATTGAAGGTATTGTTGAAGTGAAAGATATTAGTGGAACTTGGGTTGCTCCGACTGCAACGACTCTTTCTTTATCTGATAAGTCTGTAGAATATAATGTTTCAACAGGTTTTGCTTGGAATGATTTGGCAGGTAAGACTATGTGGAAGGATGGTGCTGTGGTAGCAGGAACAGGAAGCAATGGATTTGCAAATTCAGTTACTAATCCTCTTGATATCTATGGTCTGGCAGCTCCTGTTTTTGAATTCAAAGAAGCAGCTGCGTCAACTTATCTGTCTCTTGATGATGCTACAGGAAAGGTGACCTTTACAGCAGAAGGTAAATCTCACCATTTCTACGAAGCTGTAACTTATACTGTAGAAGTAAAAGCTACATCTAAGTGGGGTACAATTAAGAATTATGAAGGAAAGAATACAATTACAGTAACTATTCCGGCAGAATAAGAAGAAAAATTGGAGAGTTGCTTCAAACCTCTTAATGCTTTATATAAGCAAAGGATTGTATTACAGTTGAAACTACTCCAAATTCAGAATAATAAAACCCTTCTTCACCTTGTGTGAAGAATACGCCGAGAAGAAACAGAGTGAAGGATTTGGCTTGTGAAAGTCAATCCTTCCAATTCTGTTCTTCTTATAGAAAGGGATACCTCCCTTATTTCCCACAGGTATCCCTTTTTTTTATTTCATAACATCTCCTTATTTGCACTAGAAACCAATTTGCTAGTCCCTTATTTCCCTATAGATTAAGGAGATGTTTTGAGAATATAGAAAGCCCGGGCTTGCGAAAGTACGGGCTTTTTCATTATTATTTATTTATCGGATTGAATATAATGGAAGTTCTCGTCATACAGTCCTACGAGCAGGCTTTGGCCTTTACCATCCACTTTCAGCCCGCCATATACGGCTTTTTGATAAAGAGTATCTTGTCCCTCTTCAAAGAAGAAAGACTCGGCACCGAGGAAGATCCGGTGACGTACTATTTTATATTTGATGACTAGCTCATTGTCGTTTACAGGCTCTAAAGCGTTTTGCAGCCGCACTATTTTTCCTACTTGATTACTGTCAATTTGAAGTATGGCATAACCGCGTATGGCAGTTTGTTGGTCTAGCAGATCTGATGAAGCTTCTTTGTAGCTAAGCCTCATATAGTCTCCTTGCATAAGAGAGCGGGGATCGACGGGAGCTAGCTGTAACAAAATCAACTGTCCGTCTTTCAAAGTTTGCTCTTTTTTATAAACCGACCAGTTGAAATATCCCAGTAGCAGTATCAGGTTTGCAATAATCAATATTCGGCTATACTTTTTCATGTCTTGTTCTTTTTTGAGTGAAGAAATACCAGGCTGTAATACATGCAATTCCGATGAAGAAAAGTGTCATGGATTTGGTGAGCAGGCTTAAATTCAGATCATAATAGTATTTGGAAACGGCATAGATAAAAAGAAGAAGCGAGGCAGCACACTCCGCTTTGTAACCATAATGGAAACATATTAAAATCAGTAACAAACTACCGGATAAATAAGGAGCAAACACGGTGGGCAGACAGATAACAATGCAAAGAATGTAGATACCAACCTGATTCACCGGATGATCCACTTTCATGACCTGCATGATTCGTTGAACCATGATAAGAATTCCGAACCATATACAAACAGACAGTATGCAGGACACAAGCCAACTATTTGTTTCTGATATCATGTAATTGATTGATAATCCTCCCAGTGAGACGATACCGGATACGAATAATCCGAAATGAAATGGTTTGTATTTGGAAAGGTAATTCTCTGTTCCTATACACTCAAACAACTTGTTTTCAAAGATGTTGGTAAATAGAAACACTCCAAGAATAGGGACTACGGCTATTTGCAAGGGATAAAATGAAGAAAAGACATGGGCAGCTTCTCCGAAAAAAGATATATTAAACAGAATGACTGAAAGAAAGGGGAGAATAAATCCTCTTGATAATAAGAATGTGAGAATACTGATTCCCATAAGTGTAATGAAGAGGAGATTAATGCTGGCATTTATACCGAAGCCAATCAATACACATCCGGCTATGTATAAAGTGATGTTCATTGCATCCAGAAAAGACCGGACCACCATGCGGCTGATTGTTAGCGTAGTGAGAATTAATATACTTCCGGCAATCAGGCAAGAAATATCGGAGCGGAGGATTCTGGCAAGTGCCAGAAATCCCAAAAAGAAAATAGCCGTCAGGATTCCTCCGATAATGGATACGACTTGAATAGTGAGGTTATGCTTCTGTGCCATACCATTGCTTTTTTAAATGAAGAATGATGTAAATGAGCAAAGTTGTTCCGGTGATGACAATAACTCCTCCGTAGAAGAATATCTGAACATCCCTAAGATTGCTTTGTGATATGAATGTAGTCAATAGAATCATTAATGCGGCAAATGGAATGATAGCCAGATAGAACAAGCTTTTTACTTTCCATCCATACCAAAGTTCCGCAGAAAATAGAAGGACAGTGCTTATGAGGGGAACAGACAATATGGCGCTCTCTTCGCAGATTGCCATCATTAACAGAAAACTGGTGTGTAGAATAGTAGCCAGTGAAAGAAGACTGACAAACCAACGATTGTTTCTGTCCAAATGACCTTTTGTGCTCATCCATTCCGTGATGATCGTTGCCAAGGCGCATATCCAGGTTACTGCATTGGCCAACAAAGTCATTTCCCAAGAGTTGGTATTAGCTATCTGTATATTGTACAACCATATCGTAGTGCAAAGTAATCCGATGAACGTCAGCCACAACGGAGCGAAACGGGTAGCAACCGCCCAGAGAATGGTGAAAAGAGTCCATCCCAGAAAAAGATCGTAAGCATCGGCTCCCGTTTGGTAGATTTGTCCGAAGACAGCGAAAAGCGTACCTATCAGGAACGTAGCGCCGGTCAGAAGAATCTGTTTGACGAGCTATTCCAACGGGTGAATGTAACGAGCAGGACAGAAGCTATTAATAACACCTCTACTATTCCTAACTTTGCAAATTTAGGTAATTCATCCCAGTTGTAGGCAAAAAAGAAGATAATGCCTGCCACTGTAAAACCAACGCCCACTGCCAATAAAAAAACAGAAAGGAATTGATTCCATTGTTTTTTATCAGCGTACAGTGCTTGTCGGGATAAAGGCGAAGAGTCGGTCTTTTCCATGTGTTTTTACTTTTTGATGATTACAAACATAAGAAAATAAAATGATTATCACCTCAAGATAGACTATAAAAAGGTATGACTTACCTTATTGTAATAGACAATAATAGCAAGTCATACTTTGAGAGAGATAATGAAAATATTAAAAATAGAATAACTTAAAATACCTCCCGTATATGTTTAAAGTTAGAATTGATCGTATCAATCACTTCTTGTGAACGGCCGTTGATTAACAGCTTATACATTGACTGCGCAAAGCCCACCATTTGCCCGAATTCTATTTTGGGAGGCATGGCCAGTGCGTTCGGATCGGTCATGATATTAACAAGTACCGGACCATCCAACTCGAATGCATTCAATAAAGTAGTCAACACTTCTTCCGGATCACTGACATTAAACCCGGTCATTCCCATTGCTTCGGCCACTTGGGCGAAGTCAGGATTCAACATGTTCGTTTGCCAGTCCGGCAGTCCGTCTACTTCCATTTCCAACTTCACCATTCCCAATGAACGGTTGTTGAATACGATGATTTTAATCGGCAACTTATATTGTACAACGGTTTCCAAGTCTCCTAAAGTCATCGATAATCCGCCATCTCCGCAAAGCGCAACCACCTGACGATCCGGATAAGCCAACGCGGCACCGATAGCTTGCGGCAACGCATTTGCCATCGAACCATGATTGAAGGAACCCAGCATGTGCCGTTTGCCCGTTGCTTGCAGATAACGTGCTCCCCATACACAAGTCATTCCCGTATCTACCGTAAACACAGCATCGTCCGAACTTAGTTTGTCTATTTCAGACATCACATATTCGGGATGAATCTTATTTACGTCCCCTTTATCTTCTGTGTAAGCGGCCAAATCCTTCTTTACTCCCTCGTATCTTTTGAGTTGTTTCAGTAAGAAAGAATCATCCGTTTTCGGATTCAGCATACGCAATAAAGACTGGATGCTAAGTTTGACGTCTCCGCAAAGTCCGATATCCACCTTTGCACGACGTCCCAGACGTTCGGGCTTTATATCAATCTGGGCTATCTTGATGTCATCCGGCAGGAAAGCAGAATACGGAAAGTCAGTGCCGAGCATGAGAAGTACTTCAGCTTCATGCATACTGTAATATCCCGAGGCATTCCCAACAATCCCGTCATACCCACTTCATACGGATTCTCATATTGCACCTCCATCTTTCCTTTGAAAGTATATACCACCGGAGCATTCAGCTTCTCGGAAAGCGCGATCACTTCCTCGTGAGCTCCCCGGCAACCGATGCCGCAGAAAAGAGTGATACGTGTATGTTTGTTTAGCAAGTCGGCCAATTGAGCCAAATCTTCTTCCGACGGGCAAACCTCCGGTGGGGCAGGATAGTTCCGGACCGACGAGTCGACAGTGACGGCAGAAGCCTTTGCCAAGTCTCCCGGTAGCCCGATGACGGACACCCCTTTACGGGTGACAGCCGTTTGTATGGCCGATTGGAGCATACGTGGAAATTGCTTGGGAGTAGTGGCTACTTCATTATAATAACTGCAATCGTTAAAAAGTTTGATTGTATTCGTCTCCTGAAAATACTCCGTACCGAATTCTCCGGTAGGAATCGTAGAAGCGATGGCGATTACCGGTGCCCCGGAACGGTGCGCGTCATACAAACCGTTGATAAGATGAACGTGTCCCGGTCCGCTACTTCCCGCGCAGCATCCCGGATGGCCGGTCAGTTGTGCTTCTGCAGCAGCGGCATACGCTCCTGTCTCTTCATGGCGCACATGTATCCATTTTATTTGATCGTTTTTTCTGACTGCTTCGTTTACCTCATTCAGACTGTCGCCTGTTACGGCGTAAATACGTTCAACTCCGGATTTAACCAAAGTATCTATCAGTTGTTCTGCTATTTTTTTTGCCATAGCTGTAATTGGTTTAGGATTGATTTTTATGTAATAACAGATGTCTGCAAGGAAAAGTTCTAATTTAACATATGCTAATAACGCCTTTGTGTCGGGACACATCACCGCTTTTATGTTAAAAATAATTCTGTAACAACTTTTTAGTAAAGACGTATAAACAAATGCAATATCCTTTTGTTATCTTTATAGGCGAAATCTTAACCTAATGTATTAAACCTCTTAATTACTCTAGAAAAATGAATAGAAATGAAATCGGTGTAAATGCCGGTAAGGTTTGGCAACTGCTTAGCAATAACGAAAAGTGGAGCTACGGACTTCTGAAGAGAAAATCCGGGTTGAAAGATAAAGAGCTGGGTGCCGCTTTAGGGTGGTTGTCAAGAGAGAACAAGATTGAGTTCGATCAGTGTGATGAAGAACTCTATGTATATCTC
This sequence comes from Bacteroides sp. AM54-2NS, assembly GCF_003602935.1. Lineage (NCBI taxonomy): Bacteria > Pseudomonadati > Bacteroidota > Bacteroidia > Bacteroidales > Bacteroidaceae > Bacteroides > Bacteroides sp. AM54-2NS. The sequence continues at coordinate 68,407 of NZ_QTMZ01000019.1, read as the reverse complement.
TGTGTGAATGTTTATATTGGCTAAAAGAATTTGGCACTTTAACGAAAACAGCAGAATCTCCGGAGGGATGACAGCCCGGTCAGTCCTCGGAGATTCTCGTTTTTATCCTTTTTCCTTTTAATGTATCTTCCTTTCAATTGATTTCCAGAAATAATTCTGTTACTTTGCACCACGAATTAAAATGTAAGAAACAATGAGAAGTTTTGCCTCTGACAATAATTCCGGTGTGCATCCGTTGGTAATGGAAGCCTTGAACCGGGCCAATATAGACCATTCTTTAGGATATGGCGATGACAAATGGACAGAAGAAGCCGTAGCGAAGATCAAAGAAACCTTCACCCCGAACTGTGTCCCTTTGTTTGTTTTCAACGGAACAGGCAGCAATGTGGTAGCATTGCAACTGATGACTCGCCCGTATCATTCTATCTTTTGTGCGGAAACTGCTCATATCTATGTCGATGAGTGTGGCTCTCCTGTGAAAATGACAGGTTGTCAGATTCGCCCGATTGCTACTCCCGACGGTAAACTTACCCCGAAATTGATGCAACCTTACCTGCACGGTTTCGGCGACCAGCACCATTCGCAACCTAGAGCTCTCTACATCTCCCAATGTACCGAACTTGGCACCATCTACACTCCCGAAGAGTTGAAACGCCTGACTGACTTTGCCCATCTGAATGGTATGTATGTACACATGGACGGAGCCAGAATAGCCAATGCCTGTGCCGCCCTGAATCTTTCCCTTAAAGAACTGACGGTGGATTGCGGAGTCGATATTCTTAGTTTCGGCGGAACGAAGAACGGACTGATGATGGGAGAGTGCGTGATTGTATTTAATAAAGACCTGCAATCGGAAGCCCGTTTCATCCGTAAGCAATCCGCCCAGCTCGCTTCGAAGATGCGTTACCTCTCTTGCCAGTTTACGGCATACCTTACTGACGACCTTTGGCTGAAGAATGCCAGCCACGCCAATGCGATGGCTGCCAAACTTCGTGCGGAATTAGAGAAACTGCCCGAAGTCACTTTTACTCAAAAAGCCGAGAGTAACCAACTATTCCTCATCCTGCCCCGCCCGGTTATCGACCGGATGCTGGAGTCTTATTTCTTTTATTTCTGGAACGAAGAGAAGGATGAAATCCGTTTGGTAACTTCTTTTGATACGACAGAAGAAGATGTTGACGAGTTTATAGGACTTTTGAAACGTTAAAAAGGAAATTCAGGACAACAAAAGCCTTTGAAACTCTGTTGTAATAAGAAGTTTGAAACTAACTTTGTCCGCAAAGTTTTCTACTTCTTATGATTATGAATACTAGACAGAACAGGCTAATCATATTCGCGCTTTTGTTGTTGACACAAACCCCGTTGGGCGCACAGCTGCATTCTACTAAAATTGAACTGCCGGAGGATTCTATATCTGTAACCATGGAAGATTCCGTTCCGGCAAAGCGCAGCTTCTTTAAAAAGTTTCTTGATTACTTCAATGACGCCAATAAGGAAAAAAAGAATAAAAAGTTTGATTTCAGTGTGATAGGCGGTCCCCACTATTCCAGTGATACCAAGTTCGGGCTCGGACTGGTGGCAGCCGGACTATATCGCACCGATCGGAACGATTCACTTCTTCCTCCCTCCAATGTCTCTCTTTACGGAGATGTGTCGACGGTCGGCTTCTACCTGTTGGGAATCCGTGGGAACCATCTGTTTCCGCAAGACAAATACCGCTTGAATTACAATCTCTATTTCTATTCTTTCCCCAGCCTGTATTGGGGACGAGGATATGACAATGGAGCCAACTCTGATAATGAAAGCGACTATAAACGTTTTCAAGCACAGGTGAAAGTCGATTTTATGTTCCGGCTGGCAAAGAACTTCTACATCGGCCCGATGGCCATATTCGATTATATTGACGGGCGGGACTTTGATAAACCGGAACTATGGGAAGGGATGGCGGCACGGACCACCAATATCAGCCTGGGACTTTCCCTCCTTTACGATTCACGTGATTTCCTGACAAATGCGTCTCACGGCTATTACTTGCGGATAGACCAGCGATTCAGCCCGGCTTTTCTCGGCAATAAATATGCGTTTAGCAGCACCGAACTGACTACCAGCTATTATCAGCCCGTATGGAAAGGCGGAGTGCTGGCAGGACAATTCCACACATTGCTTACCTATGGCGATACCCCGTGGGGATTGATGGCAACGCTGGGAAGCTCTTACTCCATGCGCGGATATTACGAAGGACGCTATCGGGACAAAGGAGCAATGGATGCGCAAATAGAACTCCGGCAACACGTCTGGAAGCGGAATGGAGTGGCTGTATGGGCAGGAGCGGGAACGATTTTTCCACGACTCTCCGAGTTTACTCCGAAACATATTCTGCCTAATTATGGTTTCGGTTATCGTTGGGAGTTTAAGAAGAGAGTAAATGTACGTTTGGATTTAGGGTTTGGCAAACACCAGACCGGATTTATTTTTAATATCAATGAAGCTTTTTAAGAATATAAAGAATTGGTTAGAGAATCAGGAACATTTGTTTTATCTGTTCCTCTTCATCTTGATAGTACCCAACCTTGTGCTCTGTTTGACAGAGCCTTTACCGTTGATGGCAAAGGTGTGTAATGTGCTTTTGCCTTTCGGCTGCTATTATCTGTTGATGACTTTGTCGAGAAACTGTGGCAAGATGCTTTGGATTTTATTCCTGTTCCTGTTTTTCGGAGCCTTTCAGATTGTATTGCTTTATTTGTTCGGCCAGTCCATTATCGCTGTCGATATGTTTCTGAACCTGGTGACTACCAATTCGAGTGAAGCCCTCGAATTGCTTGATAATCTCACACCTGCCATTATTGCTGTCATCATACTCTACGTACCTGCCCTGATATTAGGGACCATTTCAATTATACGTAAGCGGAAACTTACGGCAGAATTTATCCGCAGAGAACGGAAGAGAGCCTCCATAGTCTTTGGGATTTCCCTCCTTAGTCTTGCCGGAGCATATATGCAGGACCCGGGATATGAGTTGAAGTCCGATTTATATCCGCTGAACGTATGCTACAACGTAGGTCTTGCCTTCCAACGAACCGCCTTGACGCAGAATTATCACCGTACTTCGAAGGACTTTACTTTCCATGCCCTGCCTACGCATCCGAAAGAGAAAAGGGAAGTATACGTAATGGTCGTAGGAGAAACCTCCCGTGCCCTGAACTGGCAACTGTATGGTTACGAACGTGAAACAAACCCTCTTTTATCCCGGCAACCGGGTCTGATTGCTTTCCCGAAAGTACTGACAGAGTCGAATACGACACATAAAAGTGTCCCCATGTTGATGTCGGACGCTACCGCCTGCAACTACGATTCTATCTATCATCAGAAAGGAATCATCACTGCCTTTAAAGAGGCAGGTTTCCGGACAGCCTTTTTCTCCAACCAACGTTACAACCATTCGTTTATTGACTTCTTCGGAATGGAAGCCGATACGTACGATTTTATAAAAGAAGATTCTGTCAGTTCCTCCTATAATCCTTCTGACGACGAACTTCTGAAATTGGTGGAGCAGGAACTGGCTAAAGGTGCGACGAAACAATTTATCGTGCTCCACACCTACGGTTCTCACTTTAATTACCGCGAACGTTACCCGTCGGAAAGTGCTTTCTTTACGCCCGATTATCCGATGGAAGCAGAAAGAAAATACCGGGATAACCTGGTCAATGCCTATGACAACTCCATCCGTTACACGGACGGTTTCTTGTCACGCCTTATCCACATGCTGGAAAAACAGCAGATAGATGCCGCTATGCTCTACACTTCCGATCATGGTGAGGATATTTTCGACGATTCCCGCCATCTGTTCCTCCACGCTTCTCCCGTACCTTCTTATTATCAACTTCACGTGCCGTTCCTCATCTGGATGTCCGACAACTACCTTGAGACCTATCCCGAACATTGGAAAAATGCTGTGGATAATAAGGATAAGAATATTTCTTCCAGCAGCTCTTTCTTCCCGACCATGTTGTCTTTAGCCGGAATAGAAACTCCTTACCGGGATGATTCGCAATCTGTAACGGCTCCGCACTACATCCTAAAACCGAGAGTTTATCTGAACGATCACAACGAACCCCGTCCGCTGGATGATTTGGGTATGAAGAAGCAAGACTTCCGGATGCTGGAAAAGAGGAATATCAAGTATTAAGTATTAGGTATTAATCCTTGTTAAATCTTGCATCCAAAAGCGGGATTGGCGTGTTATTTGCCGTATGATGTATGAACGATTAAATTCATAAAACATGGCTATATAGATTATTACAAGATTCTTGGAGTAGACAAAAGTGCTTCGCAGAATGATATCAAAAAGGCTTTTCGTAAGTTGGCCCGAAAGTATCATCCTGACTTGAATCCTAATGACCCGAGTGCAAAGGATAAGTTTCAGGAAATCAATGAAGCCAATGAAGTACTAAGTGATCCAGAGAAACGTAAAAAGTATGACGAGTACGGAGAACATTGGAAACATGCCGATGAATTCGAAGCGCAGAAACGTGCACAGCAACAAGCCGGAGGCTATGGCGGTGCGGGAGGTTTCGGCGGATTCGGCGGTGCAGGTCAAGGTTTCTCCGACGGTAACGGAAGTTATTGGTATAGTTCCGATGGAGAGGGATTTTCCGGTGGCAATGCCAGTGGATTTTCAGATTTCTTCGAATCCATGTTCGGACATCGGGGAGGAAGAGGACAAGGCTCTGCGGGATTCCGCGGACAGGACTTTAATGCCGAACTTCATCTTTCCCTTCGTGATGCTGCTCAAACGCATAAGCAGATATTGACCGTAAATGGTAAACAAGTGCGTATCACCATCCCTGCCGGTGTCGCCGACGGACAGGTAATCAAACTGAAGGGCTACGGAGCCGAAGGTGTCAACGGAGGACCTGCGGGCGACTTGTACATTACGTTTGTGATAGCTGAAGACCCGGTGTTCAAACGCCTGGGCGACGACCTGTACGTAGATGTGGAAGTAGACCTTTACTCTGCTGTATTGGGAGGTGAGAAAGTGATCGACACGCTGGACGGTAAAGTGAAACTGAAGATAAAACCGGAAACGCAGAACGGTACGAAAGTCCGCCTGAAAGGTAAAGGATTCCCGGTTTATAAGAAGGAAGGACAATTCGGTGACTTGATTGTGACCTATTCCGTCAAGATTCCTACGAACTTGACCGACAAACAGAAAGAGTTGTTCCGTCAATTACAGAGTATGAACTAAAATGAATGAGCACTATGCAGACCGAATTAATTATTGTCAGTGAATACTGTCACAAATGTCATATTGAGCCTTCATTCATCGACTTGTTGGAAGAGGGCGGTTTGATTAACGTACATACCGAAGGCGGCGAACATTATCTGCTTTTGTCGGAACTCCCGAACGTGGAGCGTTACAGCAGAATGTACTACGACTTATCCATCAATATGGAAGGGATCGATGCCATTCATCATTTACTGGAAAAGATGGAAGATATGAGACGCGAAATGAGTTCGCTTCGCAAACAACTTCTGCTGTACCGGGAACGAGAAATAGAAGATATGGACTGGTAAAAAAATAGAGCCTCTGTTTGATCCGAACAGAGCTCTATTTATAGTAAACAGAGGCTCTGATTCACTCAATCAGAGCCTCTGTTTTTTCAGGACGTTTGCATGGTTGTCAACTTATCCAATATACGTACAAATCTCTTCCAGATAGCGTGCGTCGATGGTGTCGAAACTATCCAGTTCATTACTGTCAATATCCAGCACTCCAATGACTTCACTCTGTTGGAGGATCGGTACTACTATTTCTGATTTCGAGTCCGAACTACAAGCAATGTGTCCGGGAAACTGTTCTACGTCAGGTACAATCAGTGTCCGGGCCTCTTTCCAAGCTGTGCCGCAAACCCCTTTGCCGAGGCGGATGCGGGTGCAGGCAATGGGACCCTGAAACGGACCCAGTACGAGTTCATCCTCTTTCACAAGGTAAAAGCCTACCCAAAAGAAACCGAAAGTTTGTTTGAGCGCTGCTGCAACGTTGGCAAGATTGGCTATGAGATCCGTTTCCGTACTTATTAAAGCGTGCAGTTGCGGAAGTAACTCCCGGTATTTCTCTTCCTTATTTCCTGTGCCGATGATTAAATTCTCTGCCATCTCTTTTCTATTTGATTTGGTTCAGGATGCTTGGGTCTTTTATCTTATCGTCTTCTGCAAAGAAGATAATCTTAGTCAATATCTCGGCTGTCTTCGGATCTTCATCTACAAAAGGCAGGAACAGGCGTCCGCGATTTTGCGAATGTACCGGAAGAACGGCAATCTGCGTGCCGCCTTCCTGATGGATCACGCCGCTGCCCAGATGGATATTGTACTTACCCAGCTTGCCTTCGATGTGAGCGAAACTTCCTTTTATCTTCACGTTCTTGAAATGGAATAACGGCATTGTCAGTTCCACTAACATGCTGCGCATCTCGATGGTAGAGTGGCTGGTTTCCGGATCGACGCTTCCGGCATGGGCTACACTTACTGCCAAGTCTACGTCCCTCATCACTTCCGAGAAGATGACAGGAGGAATCTCCGAGATTTTCATCAGCTTGTAGTCCTTGCGGTTGTGGAAGCAAACATATTCTAATGTCGGAGCTTCGATGTCGGCAGGAGAGAACCAGTCTGCCAGCGCATAGATGGTGGCGATGATGTTCTCTTTGTAATAGATCTTTTGGAGACCGTCTTCGTAGTCGGCTACCCAGCGACGGCCCTTCAGTACGGCAACCGTTTTCTGCGGTTGGATCTGATTACCGGCATAACGGCGGGATTGAGTGGCTTCCACTTCTTCCGGAGTCGGAACATAGAGCTCACGGAACACCTGTTTGAAAGGCTGGCGGATTGCTTTGTCGAACAGGAATTTCTGATAGGCGTGCCAGTCACCGCTTGCGTACAAGTCTGTGGGATGGGCGATGCGTAACTCGTCTTTCGGTTTTAACGGTAGGCAAACGGCATTCACAGTCACCAGCAATCCGTCGGTGTAGAAGCCCGTCTGTCCGTTACAGATAAAGACAAGATGTCTCAACAATGGCCAGATGACAGGGTTCTGCATCAACTTGCGCAATTCGCTTTCTTCAAAACGGGTACAGTCTTCCATCGCCTGTTCCAGCATCACGCGGGAGCGGGTATACTGGTCTTTCAGCTTTTTGTGTACCGCTTTCAGTTCTTCTATATACGGATGCTTTTTCAGTTTGGCAGGCATACTGTTGAGCTCTTTGCCGTCTTTGATTTGTTTAATCTCCGATTTGCCTTCCTCGTTGATTTGCACGTACACTTCTACACCGTCTGTCTCTTTGGGAGACAGGTAGGGGAGAAGTTCTTTGATTAGTTCCGTTTCCATGCTCCAGGTCAGACGGGTAACGTCTCCGTAGCCGGAGTTGCGTGCTAGGTTTTGCAGGGCGATGTTTACCGCTTTCTTTTCGCTTTCCTGCCTTTGAGCACCGAATTCCTTACTCTCTTTCAGGAACTTTTGCAGGTATTGATAACGATCCAGCAGTTCTTTGTCCGGTTTCCGTCCCAATGGGATGAGGCCGTAGCTCATCAATAAGTCTTTGTTGCGTTTGGCAACTATTTCTTTCTTTACATCTGCCGCTTTCACCGCGCCGTTGGTGGCATCGGCAAACTTGCGGGCACGGGTATGGCTATTGCTGCATGATATATATTTAGCGGCATTGTAGACCACTTCGAAGCGTCGTTTGCCAATTGTCTTAAATGCATCCCTGAACCAGTCGATATCAAAAGCACCTTCCCGCAAGTCTTCCACGTCGATAGGGGTGTAGCGGGCGATGATTGCTTTTTTCTTGTCGTCACATGTTTCATTGGTATGGGCGTGGAAATAATAGGCAGCACTTGTCAGTCCTTTCCAGCCTATTGCCTTTTCGGTCAGTTCAATCCATTGCGGAGCGAACATGGCGGCTTCTACCAGTCGTTCGTCACTGATTTCGGCTTGCTTCGCCAGTTTCTTCAGATTTTCGCTGGTATCTGTCGGCAGGGGATGGCAAGCATGGAGCAAGCTGCTCAATACACCTCGTTTGGTGCTGCCCCAGTTGTAGCTGTCGCGTATGAACGTATCTTTGCCGAATGCTTGCAGAATGCGGATAAATGTGTCCGCTCCATAAATATAACTTAATTCCTCTGCAAGGCTGGTGACTTGTGTCTCGGAGTCTCCCCGTTTCAGTTCGATTTCAAGAATCCGGTCTACTATCTTCTGTGCAAGAGAACGGAAGAGAGAGAAATCGATGTTTTTGATGTCGGCGTATCTTTCTTTTTCCTTATTGAAACGAACGTTGTCGTTCAATACCGTGGTGATTGCCTTGATCTGGGCGGGCGAACTGATGCGTCCCATCATTTCGCGGTATACTTCTTCTGTCGGGATGATTCCGAGCATCCATGCACGGGCGAAGTCTGTGGCATGAAGGTAAGAGTCTGTTTCTTCCAGTTCGGGTGTGTGTTCCATGTAGTTGGTGAGCTTGTAAAGTTGGTAGCGCACCGTGAAGTAGCGGATAAACAGATCATCACTCATGGGCTTTTGAGGCATTTCAAGCCAGAAATTCACGAACTTGTTGTTATGTATCGGATAAACAATCTCTTTTTCTCCATATTCCAGTTTGTCCCGAAGCCATGCATGCTTGTTGGTGTACTGGCGGAAAATGTTTTTAGTATTCAGCAAAGGCAACAGTTGGAGCAGCATATTGACAGCCAATCGTTGGTAGACTGCTTCGTCTTTGTACTCGTATGACAATGCTTCGATAATATCACTCATCTGTTCGTAGTACGGCATCTTGCGGAGCTCTTTCTGCAATCCGCGGTAAGTGATGCCGGCATACATCCGGTTGACAAGCGGCTCGAAAGTGTTGCTTGATTTCTGGTCTGCCTTGATGTCTTCTTCATCCTCTTCATCGTAGTCGTCATCGTCTTTAGGTGCGCCTGTCGATGCAAGCATGAAACTCATCATCAGTAATTTGTCATAGCTTCCGATTTCTTCTTCGTAGAAGGCCTTCCACAGTTCCGGGAAACCGAGTCCGCTCAATCCTCCGTAGTTACTCCAGTTTATCAGGACACTGTTGCCTACCAGGCGTGCTTCTCCGTACCCATTCTTGAACTCTTCATTCTTATAGATTTCGATGTATTTGCTTAGTTTTTTAAATACAAGTTTAGCCCTTCCGAAGCAAATGAATTCGAATGCTTTTTTCACGTTGAATCCTTTATCTTGGGCAATCTCCGGCAGATTGACTTCAAGAGCCGGGTCGTACAGACCGAAGCCGTTATCTTTGGTATAGTGCTGTGCGGTGTTCTTTTCCGTTCCGTCGCCGATCAGAGATTCTATCAACACTTTTTCTTTCGCGTTCGGTTTCTGAATTTCTTTGACGGTGGGGATTAGTTCCTGATAGGTATCTTGCAGAAATTCTACGTTGTGAATAGTCTTCATCATATCCAATCCGGCCAGGCGGCGTTCGGCCACCTTGTCTGTTAGTAAGCGGCGGATACTGCCGGACAATTGTTCTTTCGGCTGTTTCATCAATAGATTGATGGCGTTGATACGCATCTCACTATATTTGAAGCGCAGCAACTCTTCTACTTTCTGATTCTGTTTGGGCGACAAAGTCATCTCGGACAAGACTTTGTAGGCTTCGTCACGAACGTCCTGCGAACGGTCGCCCAGTGATTGCAGCACATATTCTTCCTGTAAATGGCTGGTCGGGGGATTTAATACGACGCCGATATAGCCTGCCCGCATATAGGTATCCAAAGAGGGCAGACAGGTGCAAAGATCGTCTTTCAATGCAGAATCGTTGGTCATCCAGGTGATATACGCCATCTTGAGAACGATTTCCGAACGGGTGAGCTCTGCACTTTCCCATGGGAATACGTATGGAGAATAAATCTCTTTAGCAGAGATGGACTGATAGACGTTCTTCAGATAGTCATAATGGCGGATCGCTTCTTCTTTGCTATCAAAATAATCATGGAGCGACGGGGCGTCCTTATGTCCTCCGTACCGGCTAAGATAGAGTCCGGACAGATACAGTGGCAGGATAGCTGCCACTACCGACGGTTCGTTATACCATTTTTCAAAAGCATCTTTACTGATACGGTGGTTCATGCCGGAGTATTGCGTACAGCGTAAAAAGTAAAGTAAGGTCTGCACCTGATATTTGGCACCGTCTTTAATTATTCCCGGAACAAGTGCCTGGATTTCTTCCGTATTATAGAATCCGATACTCCATAGAGCCAGATAAAGTTCGACCGTATCTTTGCTTTGAAGGGCTTTGCGTGCTTGTTCCCGGTCGTTCAGAAAACGGCGGATCAGTTCCACATATTTGTTGGTGATACGCTCGCTGCTGTCTTGTTCTCCGATACCCGTACAGACTGCAATGCCGCGTTTCACGGAGGCAAATCGTTGTAGGCCGTTGTCGCAGATCACCGAGAACAGATGGAGATAACTTTCGGGGCATCCTTCGTCCATCGTTTCCACGATAGCCTGACGGAGACCTTCCTGCAGTTTGGCTGCCAGCAGTAACTTCCCTTCCAGTTCCAGCAACGGGCGGTAACCGCTCACGGCGATAGCCTGGAGATGTCCCTGGTTGAGGCGGTTGGTATTATTCTCGCTGGTCAATACGTTGTTGAGGTATTCAATGACAGTTTGGTTGCCTTCTGCTATTTGGGCGGCCATCCAGTTTTGACAGTTCATCGCATCCTTGTATGTTTCTATTTCTTCCGGAGTGTTTCCTCCGTTCAGTATGGCTTGTTCGCTGAATCCGGTGGCACGTAGTTTTAGAAATTCCGTCAGCGCATCTATAATGTGACTGAAATGCAGAAGAGGATTCGCCGACCGCTGTGACCGGCGCGAATATCCATGAGTGTACGGACACCGTGCTTTGAGCTTCAGATAGGTGTGGAACAGGTTGGCATATTCGTCTCCCAATAGATAACGGAGCACTTTGTTCAACTTTCCGTCGAAAAGATTGGCAACACTCTTTATTTTCTCTTCCTGAATAATATGTATGATGCAAGGCTCTAGTTTATCGCTGTATGTGCCATACCGGGTATCCATGTTGAAGTATTGCATAAATACATCCAACAGTGTCATTGTCTCTTTGTCTAAACTGGTTCTCTTTTTCGTTAACCTTTCCAGGTACGGAGCAATCCGTTTGTTTAATGCGTCATTATAAATGAGTCTCATGATTATTTTCGTTTTAAGTGTGTTTATAAGAAAATGATTACCAAAGTCTTCCCGACAGCATAGCCAATCGGATGAAGGTGATGGTAGATTCTTCTTTGAGTCCGGTGGGAGAGGATAAGTCTTCAGTTTCCGTATCGTCAATGAAGATACGGAAAATTCCGTCCTCGTAAGATTGCAGGGCGTTGGTGATTGCCTCTACTTCTGCGGCAGGTTTGCGTTATAGTTTACTGCAAACCCAACCTTGCCGGAAGTTGCTTTATTTTCCACTTCTTCCTGTGTGAGGTATTTCAGTACTTCGCTTTGTTGCAAGCGTTCATTATATTCACAGACTTGCCAACTGACGATGGCTTCAATCAACCCCTGTACATCGACAGGCGGAACAGGAAAATCGACAGGAATCTTTTCGATATTGCACTTTCGCTTTCCTAACTGTTTGACTTGGACATATACTCTCATATTCTCTTTATTGGGTGATCTGAATACTTGATGTAATAGCATTCAGATCGGTTTCGGCTTCTTCGTCATAGACAAGCATAACAATGGTAAAAGTTCGCTTCTTGCTTTCTTGGAAATAGTGTAATACAATTTGTTGTATGTCTTCTCCCGGTTCATCAGGAGCTCCGATGTGCAGAGGGTTTGTAGTTCTTGTCATGGATAGCCCGTTGATGTTGACATTGCTCTGCTTATAGTCTTCCGCTGGTTCTCCTTGTGCATTTCGCGGGAGAGTGAGCGATAACTTCTTTATATGTTCAAACTCTTTTTGTGTATCGTAGGTCAGAGCGGTAACCGTCAGTTGGTTGGCGCCGTTGACGAGCCTAAGCAACGGAGGTTCTGCGCTGGGAGTCAATCCTTTCGCTCCTGTTATTTTCCTCCAGTTGGTAGGATACTGGCAACTGAAATTTGTTTCTGCATCGTAATAAGAAAGCCATGTATCGTTATTGCCTACCGGAACGTATGGAGGATATTGGCTGGTAGAAGAACTGTTGGCAGTCTCCCTGCCTGATTGGTTACCGTTTTCGTTTTCTTCTTCCAGTTCACCATTCAGATAGGCTTCTACAATACCGCTTTCCCATTCGCCGCGTATGTCCTGATAAAGAGGGGGAACGTTCTTGCAAAGCATCAAGAAGCTGAACAGGAAAATACAAAAGATACCAAGCTCCCCTAGGATTGAAACGGTGCGTTGTGCATCAGCTTTTTCAAATTTATAGCTGCATACATAGATGATTCCCAGTAGGAAACCGCTTAATAACCCGCCGATATGTGCAGCGTTATCAATCCCGGCTTTCATGCCATAAACCAGATTGTAACCGACAAAAATAAGGATACTAGTCAATAATGCTTTCCGTTGTTCCTTTGCGATGCGATGGAAGAACAGGAAGGCGAGGAATATACCGTAAAGTCCGAAGATAGCTCCGGAGGCTCCGGCACTGATTGTCTCGCCGTGCATATAAAGACTGAATACCGCCGAGCATAATCCGGTCAGTAAATAAGACATGAACATCCGACGGCTTCCTATCAGTCCTTCCAGTAGAAGTCCTACGTACATGAAAGCGTACATATTCATTAGTAGATGAAAAGCACCGATATGTATGAAGTTGCAGGTCACTGCACGCCACCAGTCGCCTGTAAGGGTCAGCGGTCCGAAGTCGGCTCCCCATTTCAGCAGTGATAAGGTGGAAGGAGACATGATTCCCACTCCGGATGCAATCATCACAATAAATACAAGGAGGTTGAGGTCTATCAGGATAGGTGTTGCCATAAAACCTTTGCGGGGAATAAAGAACGACCAGAAAGAGTTCCTTTTCTTTTCTTCTTCCAGATAGGCTTTCTCTTCTTCTGTGAGCGGACGGTTACACTCTTCCTCGAAATCTTTTGCCTTTTGGGTTAGCTCTTCCGGGGTAAGGGATGTTTTTATTTCTTCCATCGTCTCGCGTAGCTTTTGTATATTTTTTCTGTTCTTTCCATAGTCTACAAATTGTACGGAAGAGGATTGGCTGCGCACAGCTACTTCTCCGTCGCTTCCCGGTTCTATGGTGAAGGTTATTTCCTCTCCATGAGAATACATATTGAACGGGACTTCGAATCGTGCTCCTTCCGGAGTCACTTCCTCGATATTCCACTCCAGCTTTTGCGAAGCTTCAAGAGCCAGTATAAGGATTTCTGTTTTTGATAAACCCGGTAAATGCAGTTTGTCGTTATATGAAGGTTTGAGTGCCATATTTCTATTCTTATATAGAGTCGTCGATTAAAAATTACTTATCTCACTGACAAATGTATAGAATAATAATGAAAAATAATAGAATGTGACAAATAAAAAAGCATCCACTTCCTAAGAAGGGATGCTTTTATGAGATTTGATAGAGTATTTATTACTTTTTGTAGAATGCCAAGTCTTCTTTATCGAAGTTTTCGATGAAGTTTGAGTGCTTTTCTACTTCCGCTTCTGCATAGTTCAAATATACATGTGTAGATTTGGAGAACAGTTCGGAAGACTTGCTGGCATCTTGAATCAACAGGTGACACATGATAATGTCAGCAGCCATTTCCACCAGTTTGCGAGCGGTGAAGTCAAGCAATTCCTGGTCTTGTACTTCTTTCACTGCATTGGTGCTTGCTTCGAATTTGTCAGCCATCTTTTTCAGACGAGACATCAGCGGTTCCATTTCCGGTGAGCAAGGAATGGTTTCAAACTCGCGGATAGTAGCGATGTAAGAACCATTGGTTACGTAACGGATAGCGGCTACTGTCTGCAACTGGGTAGTTCCTTCGTAGATGCTGGTGATACGTGCGTCGCGATAGATGCGTTGGCAAGCATATTCCATCATGAAACCTGAACCGCCATGAATCTGAATACAGTCGTAAGCGTTTTGGTTGGCATATTCAGAGTTCATACCTTTAGCCAGCGGAGTAAAGCTGTCTGCTAATTTAGCATATTTCTTTTGTTCCTGGCGTTCTTCCGGAGTCAGTTTACGTTCGCGGGCGATGTCATCCAATGCTTTGTAAATGTCAACATAGCGAGAGGTTTGATACAGTAAAGCACGTCCGGCATCCAGTTTGCCTTTCATGATAGCCAGCATGTCATATACAGCCGGGAATTCGATAATTGCTTTTCCGAACTGCTTACGGTCTTTAGCGTATGCCAAACCTTCATTGTAAGCTGCCTGGCTCAATCCTACAGATTGTGCAGCAATACCCAGACGGGCACCGTTCATCAGAGCCATTACGTATTTAATCAAACCGAGTTTGCGGTCACCGCAAAGTTCAGCTTTTGCATTCTTATATACCAATTCGCAGGTAGGAGAACCGTGGATACCGAGTTTGTTTTCGATACGGCGTACGTTCACGCCACCCTGACGCTTGTCATAGATGAACATAGACAAACCACGGCCGTCTCTCGTTCCTTCTTCCGAACGTGCCAGTACGAGGTGAATATCCGCGTCACCATTTGTGATGAAACGTTTCACACCGTTCAGTAACCAGCATCCGTCTTTTTCGCTGTAAGTAGCTTTCAGCATAACAGATTGAAGGTCGGAACCAGCATCCGGTTCTGTCAAGTCCATTGACATGGTTTCACCTTGGCAGATGCGTGGGATAAAGCGGCTGTGTTGGTCGGGATTGCCAAACTCATAAAGAGTTTCGATACAGTCCTGCAATGACCAGATGTTTCCGAAACCTGCGTCGGCAGCAGCCACGATTTCTGCACACATGGTGTACGGGGTGATCGGGAAGTTCAGACCGCCGAACTTACGTGGCATGGTCATACCGTTCAAGCCGGCTTTTACCATTGCGTCCAGGTTCTGTTTGGTTCCTGATGCATATTCTACGCGACCATTGGCACAGTGAGGACCTTCTTCGTCTACACCTTCTGCGTTAGGGGCAATGATTTCTCCTGTGATTTCTCCGGTAATCTCCAACACTTTGTCATAAGAGTCTACAGCATCTTCGAAGTCCAGCGGAGCATAATCGAATTCATCTTTATCTCTGTAATTGCGTTCTTTGAGTTCGCAAATACGTTTCATCATCGGATTGTTCAAGTGAAACTTGAGTTCCGGTATGTCTGTATAATAATTAGCCATCTTTCCTTACTTGCTATTTTGTTTATAATACTTAATCATCTTCGGCACAACTTCTTCGATAGTTCCGTTGATTACGTAATCGGCAATCGTGTTGATCGGAGCATCCGGGTCGTTGTTGATGGAGATGATGATACCACTTTCCTGCATACCGGCGATATGCTGAATCTGTCCGGAGATACCGCAAGCGATGTAGAGTTTCGGACGAACCGTAACACCTGTCTGACCGATCTGGCGGTCGTGATCTGCGAAACCTGCGTCAACAGCAGCACGGCTGGCACCTACTTCTGCGTGAAGTTCTTTAGCGAGGTCGAACAACAGGTCGAAGTTCTCTTTCGAGCCTACACCGTAACCACCGGCGATGATGATCGGAGAGCCTTTCAGGTTGTTCTTTGCTTTTTCTACGTGGCGTTCGATTACTTTCACTACATAGTCCGTATCGGCTACGTATTTTTTTACATCGTGACGGATCACTTCTCCCTGATAGTTCGGAGAGAGGATTTCTTTCTTCATCACACCTTCGCGAACGGTTGCCATCTGCGGGCGGTGTTCCGGGTTCACAATCGTAGCAACGATGTTACCGCCGAAAGCCGGACGGATCTGATACAACAGGTTCTTGTAAGTCTTGCCTTCTTTCTTGTCTTCGTGGTCACCGATTTCAAGTGAAGTACAGTCGGCAGTCAATCCGCTGGTCAAAGCAGAAGAAACGCGCGGACCGAGGTCACGACCGATCACAGTAGCACCCATCAGACAGATTTGCGGCTGTTCCTCTTTGAAAAGGTTCACCAGGATAGCTGTGTGAGGAAGTGAAGTATAAGGGTAAAGTCCTTCGCCGTCGAAAACGTGAAGTTTGTCTACTCCGTAAGGAAGGATTTGTTTTTCAATATCTTTGAGGCCGGTTCCGGCAACCACTGCTTCGAGCTGACAGTTCAACTGGTTGGCTAACGAACGACCTTTGGTGAGAAGTTCGAGACTAACGTCTAAAACGTTACCTTCTTCTATTTCGCAATATACAAATAAGTTATTCATGATTATCCGATGGTGTGGTTAGCTAATAGTTCAACAATCAGGTCTTCCACGTCACGGTCGCTGCCGCTGATGGTTTTGCTCTCTTTAGCCTGGAACACGATGTTCTGGATGGCTTTCACTTTTGTCGGCGAACCGGACAGACCGCATTGTGCGAGGTCACCGTTTACGTCGGCTACGCTCCATTCTGCCAGATTCAGATAATCGCGCTTGTCGTACAGGTCGGTATAATCAAGATTGCCTTGCTGTTTTTCAGTCACAGTTTTGGCATGCTTGTATTTCTGAACCAATTTAGCGTTACGCGGACGGCAAGGAGCTGCAGAACCGTTGACAGTAATCACGATAGGCAGCGGGCCTTCTACAGTTTCAACACCACCGTCGATGTGACGTTTCACCTTAATCTTACCATCGCCTACTTCCAGAATTTCTTCTGCGTATGTGATTTGCGTCAATCCCAGCTTTTCTGCTACCTGCGGACCTACCTGTGCCGTGTCACCGTCGATTGCCTGACGGCCACCGATAATAATGTCATACTCACCGATTTTGCGGATGGCAGTGGCAAGTGCGTAAGACGTAGCCAGTGTGTCTGCACCAGCGAAAGCACGGTCGGTTAATAAGTAACCGTTATCTGCACCACGGAAAAGTCCTTCACGAATAATGTCGGCTGCCCGTCCCGGTCCCATTGTCAGAACGGTTACGGTAGAGCCTGGATGAGCATCTTTCAATCGGAGAGCTTGCTCGAGAGCATTCAGGTCTTCGGGGTTGAAGATGGCGGGGAGTGCCGCGCGGTTAATCGTTCCGTCGGCTTTCATGGCATCTTTCCCAACGTTACGTGTGTCGGGAACTTGTTTTGCCAATACAACAATTTTCAAACTCATGCTATAAATTTTAGTATTAGTATTTCTACAAGTTAGCAGCCAGTAGTCAAGTAGTAATCTCTTGCTATCCAACTATCCGGTTAACTATCAGCGTGCAAATTTACTCAAACACTTGGTTCTGACAAGAAATCCGAGTAAAAAATGCACAGGTTTAAGAATTTTGAGCAAAATAGGAGGGTTTTTATAGGGTTCTTAAAATGGCGGAATAGAAATGGAAGTTACAAATATAACATCCTTTTATTCCTTCAGCAGAACTTCGATGGCTTCAATAAAGTCAGTTGCTTTAGGCAGCAATTCGTCTATTTCTTCCTCACTTGAATAGGCAAAATCATCATAATCACTACTATGCCGACGTTCGAAAAGTAAGGAAAAACAACGTCCCAATTCACGTGACATACGACCGGTAGCGACGAAATGCAATCCTATCATCTGTTTGACACCTGCATGGGTACCAGGATTTATCTCGTGTTTAATAAGCAGAGCGACTGCTGCATAATAACAGGCATAATAAAGACGGTTTACAGCTGTATTATAATAGCCTTGTTGTTTTAGATAGGGTATTTCTTTCAGCGTTTCTTTAGCACGTAGAAAACGGTAAGCTGACAGTGCCTCAATATTTTCCCTGTTTAATTGTTCTTTCATAGTACGATCCCCTCTTTCATTACATTCATACCAAAAGGTGTCTGAAAAGGACGGTTTTCCCAAATCTTTTTCAGCAAGACACGTGCATTTATTTGCACTCCCGTTTCTATTTCTATATCGTAGAGCGGAGTGATGATACGGTCTTCTTCTTTGACGGTCAATTTATTACCGTCAACCAATATCAGTAAATCAATATCGCTATCAGGACGGGCATCCCCACGTGCCTCACTACCATATAAAATGGCTTGAGCTTCCGGTGCCACCTGTGTTAAAGCCTTCCGTATTCGTTCTACAATTTGTGGACGTTTCATATTTATTGCTTTTTATTTACGAACAAAGTTATATAAATTATTCGAGAAGTCAAGAGATACAGCTATTTATTCTCTTTAAGTGTTAAAATGACAGTTACTTATTTTATTGTATACCGATTTCGGCCAGTCCCATTGGTTCACCATCATGTATCATCCGTGTTGCTTTCAGTTGTACATAGCGGGCGTTAACCGGAGTAAAGTAAACCGATTGCAGAATCGGATTATTCTTTATATTGGAAAATTCATCTTTGGCTACTACCTGATTGACAGCATTACTATCCGTTCCGACAGAGATTTCATAAGAGCTGATTATTCCTTTATTATATTCACTCTGGTCGGGAAGATAGTGGAATGAGGTGATTGTGCGTTCCTCTCCCAAATCAATTAATAATGTATTTCTGTTGATGAAGCAGGTGGTCTGATTGTTTTTATCCATACATTTCTGTGCTTCCTCCGCATCTACTCCAATGAGCGTGAACGGATAACTCTTCAACTCTTCTGCTTTTGCAGTATATGTATCGGAAGTCTCTCCTGCATAGTAGGCTTCTATGTTATTGATACAGAGGCAAGCTCGCGAATCTGTAAAACGGACACGGATCTTATCTGTGGTGACTGTCTCGAAACGAAGAAGACGTTTATATCCGATAGTGGTCGTTTCTTCATTCAATTTTACCGGAAGCCATTCGCCTTCCTGGTTGTATTCTACAACGAATGATTTGACACGTTGCCCCAGAGGTATATATTCCTGTAACATCATGCGGTTAATCTTTTCCGTTTGAGGCAGGTCAAACTCGATGGTGGCAGAGTTGACGCCGTCATTGGTAGCCCAATAAGTATCATACTCACCATCGGTCACCGCTTTTGCAGAGAATGTTTTCCCCCGTTCGTCCGATGCTTTGGGAGAAAGTCCCGCCAATAGGTTGTGTGCCAGTTGCTTTTGTACGTTCTGGTGGAAGTTTACGGCGTTGGCAGAGTCTGTCGGATGAATCAGTCCGTCACGATCGACCGGGAAGTTGAGTAACAATGTTGCGTTATGACCTACGCTACGGTAATACAGATCGGTCAATGCATCTGCTGTTTTCACACGGTCGTCTTCTTCCGGATGATAGAACCATCCCGGACGGATGGATACGTCACATTCTGCGGCTACCCATTGGTTGCCGTCGGCATGGCCATATTGCAATTCACGATATTTGGGGTAACCCGGATAAACTTCTCCGGCACGGAGAAAAGACCAGTTGGTAGCTCCTGCAAATCCGTTTTCGTTACCTACCCAACGGCAGCCCGGACCTCCATCCGAGAAGATAACAGCTTGTGGTTGCAACTCGTCGATCAACTTATAGGCTCGCGGATAATCGTAATAAGTTTTGCGGTCGATAGTACGGCTGTCTTTTGCTCCGCCATACCAGCCGTCTCCGCCATTGGCACCGTCAAACCAGATTTCAAAAACATCACCGTAGTTGGTTAATAGCTCGTTGAGTTGTTTATAGAAGTATTCTACGTATTCGGGAGAACCGTAGTTGGCTTGATGCCTGTCCCAGGGAGACAGATAAACAGCGAATTTAATGCCGTACTTCTTGCAGGCATCCGATAGTTCGCGAACGATGTCGCCTTTTCCGTCTTTATACGGGGTGTTACGGATGCAATATTCTGTCAGTTGAGTAGGCCACAGGCAGAATCCGTCGTGATGTTTGGCTGTCAGGATCACTCCTTTCATGCCGGATTTCACAAAGGTCTGTACCCATTGCTCGCAATCCAGTCGGGTAGGATTGAATGTTTTAGGATCGGAATCACCGTATCCCCATTCGCGGTCGTTGAATGTGTTAAGTCCGAAGTGTACGAAAGCGTACGTTTCCATTTTTTGCCATTCTACCTGCTTGGCTTCGGGAATGGGCAGGATAGCTTCCGGTGCTTTGACCGAATTACAGGCACTTAATAGAAGGAGGCCTGCTCCGAAAATAAGAAAGTGTTTTTTCATGGGGGTAATTTATTAGTTAATAATTGAGTGTAAGAATCATCTACAACGTAATTCCGAATACAAAATAAAGTTGCTCTTCATAGGGGTTGGCTATTAGTTTTCCGAATATGGGCAGAGAGAAGTTGGATGTTATTTTGATTTCTTTCGTTGCGGATAATCCGATATTGACTACATTGAATTTGTCGGAGTACATACTTTCCCAAGGGGTAAAACCTGCTTCGACGCTCATGTTTACATCTTTCACGCTGAACGGATAACTCAATTCGCAATAGCTGGACCAGGCACGTTTTCCGTTTTCACGGTAGTCGTTTCCGGCAAAGGTGGTGTACCAGCTGACTGATAATGGAAATTTCTCGCTAAGCATATATCCGGCTCCTACTTCAAAAGTATGTCCCGTGGAATGTGAACTGTAATTGAAGTATTTGAAAGGTTCTTCTTCTGTTTGGGTAAAATAGTTGTTGGCGTAGAGAGTCAGGTTTTTGTATTCGTACTCCAATGACAAGTCTATCTCATTATTCTTTTCGCGAAATTCGGTAGAACCCCATGCATAGACGGTCAGGCCTTTCCAGTTGAGGCCGAGCGAGGGTTGTACACTTGCATTGCCGCTGTCTATACCACGCCAGATGTAGCTACTTACAAAATCTGCGGTTACAAAAACTTCTTGTGCCTGTGCAAAGGCTGTACATAATAAGATAGCAATAAGTAGGATTTGTTTTTTCATTTTATCGACTGTTTTTTCTCGTTTTCGCGGGGTAAAGATACGCAATATATAGATAAATGATGACAGATGAGGGAAAAAAGAAAGCGGCTGCATCATGCAGCCGCTTCTGAATCGGTTGTAAATTCTAAAAGTTATTTAGAAAGTAATATCCATCTTAACAACAAACGTGCGTGGAGCGGCAACTGCCATCGGGCGGTAGCTGTATTCTTTATTTAACAAGTTGTTGACCATAAACTGAAAAGCTACTTCTTTGGACGCTTTTACTCCAAGGCGCATATCCACAGTGGCATAGTCCGTATTATGTTTTTTCCAATAAGTAGCCAAAGTCTCTCCTTTAGAATAACCGAAAGCGATGCCGCGAACGTAATCCATCAAGTTGAGTTGTGCTTTCGGACGTTCATCCATCATCAGGTAATCCACTGCGAGGATTTTACTCTTCCAGGCAACGTTCGCACCCAGATTGATACGTTTCCACAGGAAATCTACCGTCGCTTTAAAGCTGTGTTTCGGACGATACTTCAGGTACTTTCCGGTGTTCGATTTTTCTTTCATTTGAAGAGGATCGGTATAAAGATCTTCCGCTTCATTGCGTTCCTTATAATCCGCGTCACGGGGTTCGGTGTATACATACCCTAAGTTATAGAACAACTTTGTGTTCTTATTGAAGTTATAAACACCGTTTGTCGATATTTCCATCCCGTAGATTTGTGCTTTCGATACGTTATGAAACTGTGCTCCGATTCCGAAACCTTGACCACCGGTTATCATCCGGATGGCATCACTGATGCTGTTAATCATCGTATAGTCTGCATTATTGAATAGTCCGAACTGGAATTCGACCATATCCTTATATTGTGTATAGAATCCTGCAACATCTACAAATCCCTGGAAATTGCCAATCTTATATCCTTGCTTGAATCCCAATTCCGCATTAAACCCTTTTTCCGGTTTGATATCCAGATTCGGGTAAACGCCGACTCCTCCAATATCCTTGCGCAGGTATTTCTCGTTGATGGACGGGTTACGGTAACCTTGTCCGAAGCTGGCACGGATAAAACTGTAATCAGCCAACTGATAGTTCAGTCCGGCACGGAACACAGGGCGGAATGGAACTTTAGTTCCGAATATCTTTGTTTCTGCTTCACGATGGTGATTGTTTACACGATAGTATTCGGCACGCACACCGGCAGATACGCTTAGACGGTCCCAGAAACGTTGGTCGTACTGGAAGAAAGCAGCTATGTTATCGCTTTTGTAGATTTCGTCCATGATGGCCGAATTATACCGTACATGCTCATAAGTGGCTCCGGTAGTGATTTGTGCGCCACTGTCCCATTTCTTGTTGAACTGATAATCGAGATAATAGTTAGTGCTTTTATCAGTCTGCGTCTTAGGAGTGTTTCGTGAAGGATTGAGTACGTCGGACACCCAGGGAATCAGGTCACCAGGCAATTGTCCGTTCGTCAGTCCTCCCAAATCACTGGGTAGCCCGCTGTCCATCACCCAGGAAATCAGATCACAATAATCGGCAGTCGTTGCGTTAGGGAAGATATTGCCTAATGAAGTAAATACTCCATTCATAGCGTCTTCCAGATTGCCATTGATTAGTCCTGAACCGATTCCCACCAATGCCGGATAGAGCGAGCTGTAATCACCGCCTGCAATATTCTGTATCGTTTGGGCATCTGTCCCCATATTGCCCAGAATATCCATGATGGATGCTCCCTGGGTAGGACGTACGATATTGTCGGCACTATAATAGAAACGTCCCTTGATCTTATGTGACGTACCGTTTTCCGGATTCACATAGTTGATAAACGGGTCGATATGGAAATTATTATCTTCCCTGCCCATGTTGGTGAAAGGAGAGGGCTTGTACACCTCTGTCGGTGAACGCCAGATAAAAAAGTCACCATATTGATTAGACAGGAAATCGATATTAAAACCATAGTTCAACAGTTTCATTCCCATGTCCGGTTGGTGATAGGTTAGGTTACCTCCCATGCGGAAACGTTTGTTATATCCTTGCTGGCGGTATCCTTCATCGGTGAAAAGATTGAGGCTGCCACTGACGTCGAAATTACCGATACGACGGGCGTGGGAGAGATCGAATCCTTCGTAAATCGGATTACGCACACCACTAAGAAGATTTCCGCGCAGAATCGGTTTGACCGAATATTTATCTTCTTTCCAGAAATTCTTGTCACTCCATTGGTATTCGTCATTCTCCGCATCACCATAGATACCGAGATATGCGCTGAAACGTGTTTTCGGAGCTAACCCCGGACGTGCGGTGCGGATATTGATGATACCATTCAAAGCCGATGAACCATATAAAACAGAAGAGGCTCCTTTGATTACTTCAATCTGCTCGATATTCTCCAAAGGTACGGTGTTCCAGTTGATTTCGCCTGTCTTGGGATTCAGGGTACTCATACCATCCACCAGAATCTGACTACGTGCACCTACTCCGTATGTCCATCCGCTACCACCACGTATGGAAGGTTGTTTGTCTACAATATCCACTCCCGGAAGAGTGCGGAGGGTAGACGATATATCTGTTGGTGCCTGGCGGGCAATGTCACCGGCTTTCACTACATCCATGGAAACAGTGACATTACTCAATTTCTGTTCAAAGCGTCCGGCGCTGACCACGACTTCCTCCAATAGTTTGGTGCTTTCTTTCATGTAGACGTTTTTGGTGATTACCTCACGCCTGTCGATTACGATCGGCATCAGTACATCTTCGTAGCCTACATAACTGAATACGAGATCGACACCCCCTTCGGGCAGCTTGATTTCATAAGCCCCATGGATGTCGGACACTACTCCCTGGTTACCCTGTAACTTATACGCAACAGCTGCTCCCAACAATGGCTCATTGGTATTTGCATCATATATATGTCCTTTCAGCGTTTGGGCAAAACTACTCCCAAGGCTGGTGAAGCATAGTAGCAAAGTTAGAATATATATTTTCTTCATTGTTTTCTTTTTTGATATTCATAGTTGATGTTTATTCTTGTGGCAGAAGATCCAATCCTAAGTCAATAGTATTGGCTGCATTCCATAAAACCGGCAGACCGTTTTCGTCATTTCCCATGAGAAGTCCGAGCAGGTTTTTAAATACAGTATTGTTAGCCATGCTTTCCGGCAACATTCCTTCCACTATCGGTTGCAGTCCGGGCAATAATTGAATGAAAGCAGTTGTCGACTCTTTGGTTAAGTAAAGATGGGTATGTCCGTCTTCCTCTTCTATATGAAAGATAATTCCTTCAGTCAGTAAGTAGAATACCTGTTGGAAGCTCGCCGTATCCATACTGGTTATGATACCGAGCAATGGATTGTCGATCATGGAGTTTACGATTCCGAGCAACAGTTTCAGTTGCACAGGATTGGATTGGGCAAGAGCTTCCATAATTCCGGAAACCAGTCCTGAATCGATAGGAGTTTCACCGTCCTTGGTTGCCAGACTGATAATTGCCGGTAAGTTCAGGTTTATTTTAAGTTTACCGTTCTCCTCTGTCCAAGTGATTAGATTAATAGGTGAAGCGGTCCATGTACGGTCTGTTAATGCATTATTGATATCTTTTTCTGTCAGTAAGCCGATCATAAACTTGGTGACAAATGTTGCGATGGTACCGACATCTTTATCCGGATCTATGTTATTGATCGGTACGCTGCCGATGTAGACCGGACTCGTCGTATAATTGGCTACAAGGTTACCGTCGGGCTGTAGGGTGATTGTCTGAAGAAGTTGCGGTATGAAATAGCAAAGTGCATTTTGAATCAGTTTCATCCTTAAAAACAGTGTACTGCCCGCTTTGGTTAGTTCCACGTCATCCAGATGGACATAGAATCCTCCGGTTAAGATTTCATTCGTTTCTTTCCATATATACTGCCCTCCGCTGTAGGTGACAGTCATTTTCTTTCCTTTAGTGAAATTGGATATGCCATAACTTTTCTCCCATTTACTTTGCGGCATTACCACGTCCAGGTCCAGTTTCATTGTTTTTGGAGTGATGGCACCGCTGTATGTCACGGTTGCTCCTCCCATCGTGACGTTTTTGCCGCTAAATGTATAAGAGTCTTCCTGTTCGCACAGACTGATTGGAAGAGGAGTTTGTTTCTCTCCCGGGATAATATCATTCAGTGTCAAGGTTCCTTTTTCACTGTCTTCTGTTTTAAAGTCGACAGTTTTTCCAACGAGTTTCTCCCCGCTGTAGGTCAGGTTCAAGGTAGCCGGTTTGATGTATGAGCCATACTCCTGGCAGAGTTCACCCGGCCAGAATAGCTTGTCATTATAGGTTTCCTCGCAAGATGTAAGGAGGAAAGCCGTACAAGCTACATAAAAAAGTCTTTTTAAAGTTCTCATTCTCTTCTAGGTTTTATTTCAACATATTTATTAAAACGATGCAAAGTACGGCTAATAGGTGACTGCTGTCAAGCTCCATTCTTGGGATTCAATATTCTATATTTGCTATTTTCTTAAATACAATCCTAATAAAGAAGAAAATAATGTTCTATTTGTAGGATATAATATACTATTTTTGAACTTGTTGCCCGGAATCCGGATGAAATGGATATTTTTGGTAAATTAAAAAAGAACTGACGATGACAACGAACGAATCCTTTCCTAAATTTGACCTTCCGGTTGATTTTATAGCAGATGACAGTATCACCGGAGATATCTTAAACTACTATGGTAATTTCCCCTGCAAAATAAAAGCCGGTGTCTTTGTGCTTTGTACGGAAGGGATGGTCAGAGCTACCATTAATTTGTTGGAGATTGTCATTCGTAAGAATGATTTCATCGTTGTTCTTCCTAATTCATTCATTCAGATACACGAAGTTTCGTCTGATACCCGTATTTCTTTTGCCGGTTTCTCGTCCGATTTTATGCTTTCGGGCAATTATGTGGAAATCCTGCTGGACTTTATGCCTATGATATTGAACAGTCCGGTCATTTCTCTGCAAGAGGATGTTGCCGGCTTATACCGGAATGTATATCTTTTACTGATTCGTGCTTATACACTCCCACATTCATTAGAAAATAAAGAGATCATACGTTCCGTACTGGCTATTTTTTTGCAGGGAACGAAAGAATTGTATAAACGCTATGGCAAGAAACTCGATGAACCTTTGAGAAGAGAACAGGAGTTGTACAGGCAGTTTATACAGTTGTTGATGGCTCATTATACCAAAGAGCATGAAGTGGCGTTTTATGCGGAGAAGTGTGGGGTTACTGCGGCACATTTCTCAAGTGCCATCCGTCGGGCAAGCGGATACAGTCCGTTGGCAATCATTACAGAAATTATTATTATGAATGCGAAGGCCCAATTGAAAACCACCCGGTTGTCGGTGAAAGAAATAGCTTTCTCGTTAGGCTTTAACAATCATTCTTTTTTCAATAAATACTTTCGTAAAAAGGTGAAGATGACTCCGCTGGAATATCGCGAGAAATAAATCTGCGTCTGCTTAAAATTGGACTATACATAAAAATGGGATGTTTTATACATTCTCCCTGCTGTCAATCAGAGCCGGTATGCAAGAGGTTGATAAAAAATCGCTTAAATATGTATCGGGGAAATGCGAAAAGACAGCGCTTTGCTGATGGAAGATCCTTTTGGTACTTATTTGCTTTCAGAGTCGGAGTAAATGATTGATTCTTTTCCTATTATATAGCTATTTGCTATATAAAGAATCAATGGATTCTGAAGTGAATTAACTTAGAAATGGCTCTTCTTTCAGCCCAAAAATCCTTTCTCACCGATGAACGCTGGCTTGGTCGGTGAGCAAGGATGCGTTTCTCACCGACCAAGCCTGCGTTTCATTAAAAGCAAGGGTGCATTTATACCATAAAGACCGTCTGTTTTTCCTTGTATTTATGCATAATAAGGGGCTGTATGTGTATAATCTTGCATTAATTTATGCATTTTATTCTCTGCTTGATTTGATTCATAGCCACTGTCAAACGGTAGAATCTTAAAAATAGAACAAAACTGTTTACTGTTGAAATCCGTTCTTTGGTCGATTCTATTTGGAGGAAAAAAGCTGCAGTCTTACTTTTGTTTCGATAACATGGAGTAATCCCGGAAAATAACTGCTTAAAAAAGCCTCAGAAGCTATTCGTAGCTAATGAGGCTTTTTATTTATAAAGGACGGGTACTCGTTTATTTGATTCCCAGTTTTTTAGCAATCTCTTTAGGCAGTGCGTCTTTGTGTACAAGAATATTCATAGTCTTGTAAGCAACGAATGCTTTGGAAGCATACCAGATACCATTGTATTTGCCTGATTTACCCCAAGAATTCTTCACCATGAAGTATTCTTTTCCGTTTTGGTCTTTAGCGATACCGTAGATTACCATTCCGTGGTCGTCCGTAGTTTCCCAATTGTCGAAAGCAACTTGGCGCATTTCTTGAGTGACATCGATTTCCGGGTATGGTTTGGTTGTCATCATTTGACGTTTGTTAGCAGCAGTCAGGCCGGTCCAGCGAGCCATATCCGAACCGGAAAGTTCAGATTCTTTGTTTACATCCGGCATAACGGCGATACCGTCACGTGTGAATCCCTGTTCGCTGACGTCGCTACCCCATGCAAAAGTATAACCTTTCTTTACAGCATTGTCCATTACAGCCATCAGCTCTTCGATAGGCAGGTTGTAGGATAAACCATTGCGCCAATTATCCTGAATCTCGATTGCGAATTGAGAATAGAATGGATGATGTGTATAAGAAGTCAGTGATACATAGTCGTCACAGTTCAATCCCAGTGATTCAGAAAAAGTCTTCGGAGTATATTCTTTGCCTTTGTATGTGAATTTCTCCGGGCATGCTCCCAGATAAGTATCATAAATAGCGCTTAGTCCGTTTTTCCATACCGGAGTCAGTTTGCTCAACTTACCTTTCGCAATAGCATTGATGTAACCGGAAGCAACAGCATCCAGCTCGTTATGCACCGGCAACGTGTCACCGTACATGATACCCGGCATCACCTCTTGAGGAACAATACCATAATTCTTGATGCAGTACATTACATCATAAAAACTTCCGCCCGGGGAGAAAGAACTGTCACCATGATAGCGTACATAGTTTACTCCGCGATCCTGCATCGTTTTGTGTACGACAAACATTTCAGACAGGTCATACTCGCCTTTACCTAAGCGAAGCAATTCTGATTCAATGAATCCGAGAGTTGAGAAACTCCAGCAAGTGCTCGAACGATTTTGATTCTTGATAGAAGTAATCGGGTTTTCTTTCACTGTCGTGAAAACAAAACCTTCTTCAGGTTTTGCATCTTGTGCCATGATGTTTAGGCTGAACAAGCCTAAAGCAGCAATAAGGATTGTCTTTTTCATTCCTATGAAATTAATATTAAATTGTTTTGGCTACAAATATAGGAAAGTTTCACCACAGATTACACAGATTTACACAGATTATTTCACCACAGAGGACGCAGAGGACACAGAGGAAGATAAAGGAAAATTGAGATTAGGACAGACTGCAGGAAGCAGTTACCGCTCTAACTACTGGATTTACGACCCTTTGACAGACCTGTGGGATGGGGAGGATTTGACCGATTTCGAAGGAAGCACACGCTCGAAAGCTGTATGTTTTTCTACCGGAAAACGGGGAATTATAGCTACAGGAGGATCTTCCACTTATTATTACGATGATACCTGGGAGTTGAAACCATACGAATATGAAGAGAAATAAAAAAGTAATAGGTGTTAGTTGCTTTGTCTTACTGCTTTTAGTGGGAATCATGTATGTGTATGTGCATCCGGTAAATAGATACCGTTTGGAAGTGACCCGGGTTGGAGGTAGTGGGTACGGCTATAAAATTTATGAGAGAGAGCGTTTGATAATTGTTCAACCTTTTTTATTGGCACAATCATGCCACCTTACTGGCACGACTGTGTCAATATGGTGGCACTGGAGTGCCAATACGATGGCACAAGGTAAAGCATTAAGTACAGATTATTTGTTCTCTTCTTCTTTGGGTGCTACTACATAATCTTCTTTGATAAACTCATCATACACACGCTTGGGATGATCGAATGGAGCGGTTCCATTCTTCTGTTCATTGAAGTTTTCCCTGCGGAATTGTTTCAGTTTCAGGTTATCTTCTGCATACTCTCTCAATTTCTTATGCTCATTTCCGTAGAGCGAACTTTCAGTCACGTCAGAATTGAGCAGGTTTTCTTTAGGAGTAATAGTAGGTAGGAGCACTTGTTCCAACAGACCACGATAGGCACCGTTATATTCGCACCATACAATATCGTTGGTTACAAATATACGATAGGAGTACTTTGACCATGCGGTTTTGATTTCAATAGATGTAGCATAAATTTCAATGGTAGCTTCTGAACCATACGCTTGGTCACGGATCACAACGGTCGTCCGACCGCTCAGTTCTTCCTTCACGGAAGTTTGCCACTTATCAGAGTGTAAGATTTCTTCGATAATTTCCGGCAAATTTTCTTTAATCTCAAACTGTATTCTCATGGTGCTTGCCTGCGGGCAGGACTTTTTTGATTTTTTCCTCCTTAAACAATTAAGCTAGCCTAAAGTTACATAGATTGAAGCAAAAAAACAAGATTTTGTTTGAGAATTTGTTATTTTCGCCAAACTATCTGCCTTTTTCGTTTGTTTTTACCATAAATATGCACAAATCGTAAAAATAAAGTTTATGCGGAACAGGGCCCGGAAGAATTATGTCATTTATGTACTGATGTTACTCCTGTTTGGAGGGTTGATTTATGTTGCTATTGAAGAGGGTGACCGGTTTTCGCACTATGCGGTAAATGCGCAGAACATAGTACAGGGGAATCCATTCACTATGTTTCTCCAGTTTATACAGGATAATCTTCATCATCCGCTCACTACCTTGTTGATTCAGATTATAGCCGTACTGCTGATGGTGCGTCTTTTTGGCTATTTGTTCAGTCTGATCGGGCAACCAGGAGTGATTGGAGAGATTGTTGCCGGTATTGTGTTAGGACCTTCCGTACTCGGCTTTTTCTTTCCGGATGCTTTTCATTTCCTTTTTCCGGCACACTCGCTTACCAATCTTGAACTGTTGAGTCAGGTGGGACTGATCCTTTTTATGTTTGTCATCGGTATGGAGCTGGATTTCAGTGTACTGAAAAATAAAATCAATGAAACGCTGGTGATTAGCCATGCCGGAATCCTAGTACCCTTCTTCCTGGGCATCTTGTCTTCTTACTGGGTGTACGAAGAATATGCAGCTGCCCAAACTCCGTTTCTTCCATTTGCTTTGTTTATAGGTATTTCTATGAGTATCACCGCTTTTCCGGTATTGGCGCGCATCATTCAGGAGCGGAATATGACGAAGACTCCTTTAGGGACGCTGACCATTGCTTCCGCTGCCAATGATGATGTGACAGCCTGGTGTCTGTTGGCAGTGGTGATTGCTATCTCCAAAGCAGGAAGTTTTGCCAGTGCACTTTATTCAGTGGGGCTGGCAGTTGTCTATATTGCGGTCATGTTTTTGGTTGTTCGACCGTTTCTGAAGAAAGTGGGAGAAGTATATGCCAACCGGGAAGCAATCAATAAAACATTCGTGGCATTTATTCTGCTCATTCTTATTATTTCTTCTTGCCTGACCGAGATTATTGGTATTCATGCACTGTTCGGAGCCTTTATGGCAGGGGTAGTGATGCCGTCCAATCTGGGTTTCCGGAAGGTGATGATGGAAAAGGTGGAGGATATTTCATTAGTATTCTTTTTACCTCTGTTCTTTGCCTTCACCGGATTGCGCACGGAAATCGGTTTGATAAACAGTCCGGAGTTGTGGATGGTATGTTTACTGTTGGTGACGGTTGCTGTTGTCGGCAAACTGGGTGGATGTGCCATTGCCGCCCGTTTGGTGGGTGAGTCGTGGAAGGATAGTCTGACGATAGGGACATTGATGAATACACGGGGATTGATGGAGCTTGTCGCTTTGAATATCGGTTATGAAATGGGAGTTCTTCCTCCCTCTATATTCGTAATTTTGG
The DNA here is from genome assembly GCF_003602935.1 of Bacteroides sp. AM54-2NS. Lineage (NCBI taxonomy): Bacteria > Pseudomonadati > Bacteroidota > Bacteroidia > Bacteroidales > Bacteroidaceae > Bacteroides > Bacteroides sp. AM54-2NS. Next base: position 37,535 of record NZ_QTMZ01000019.1, on the reverse strand, counting down.
TCATTATGGCGCTAGTTACGACCTTTATGACTACTCCTTTGCTTCATTTGGTGGAACATATTTTCGTACGTCGGGAAGAAAAATTATCTTTGAAGCACAAATTGATATTTTGTTTCGGGCGTCCGGAATCCGGGCGTGTGTTGCTGTCCATTTATGATTTGTTATTTGGAAAGCAATTGAAGAAAAATCATTTGATTGCAGCACACTATACGGTGGGCACGGATCTGAATCCGTTGAATGCCGAACATTATGCCAGCGAGAGTTTTGCTTTGCTCAATCAACAGGCGGCGAAATTGAATATCCAGGTAGATAACCATTATCGGGTGACAGACAAACTTGTACAGGAAATCATCCATTTTGTCCGTAACGAACATCCTGATATGCTACTTTTGGGAGCCGGGAGTCATTATCGTTCGGATATGCCGGGAACTCCGGGAGCAATTTTATGGTTAACGCTCTTCCGGGATAAGATTGATGAGATTATGGAGCAGGTGAAGTGTCCGGTGGCCGTATTTGTCAATCGTCAGTATCGGGAAGGCGCGACAGTCAGTTTCGTGCTTGGCGGAATGATTGATCTGTTTCTTTTTTCCTATTTGGATAAGATGTTGCAGAACGGACATTCGGTGCGTCTTTTTCTTTTTGATACGGACGATGAAGAGTTCCGTGGACGCATTGACGATTTGCAGGTGCGTTATCCGGAACAAACGATGATAGTGTGGTTTGCGGGAGTAGAAGATTTAGTGACTGAAGAGAAAGACGGATTATTGATAATGAGCCATCTTTCTTATACGAAATTATCCGAGGATGAGGCTGTGATGCGTGAATTGTCATCTTTGCTGGTAATCCGCCGGAATAAGAATACGGGAGATAAAAATGAAGGATTTGAAAATTGATGAATCTACGGGATTAGTGTTGGAAGGTGGGGGAATGCGCGGAGTATTCACCTGCGGTGTGCTTGATTATTTTATGGATCACAATATCCGGTTTCCCTATGCGATAGGAGTGTCTGCCGGTGCGTGCAACGGGTTGTCGTATGCATCACGGCAACGGGGACGTGCCAAGTACAGCAACATTGACTTGTTGGAGAAGTATAATTATATCGGTCTGAAACATTTGTTCAAAAAGCGTAATATATTGGACTTTGATCTATTATTCAATGAGTTCCCCGAACATATTCTTCCTTACGATTATGAAACATACTTTGCTTCACCGGAACGTTTTGTGATGGTGACTACGAATTGCATCACGGGAGAAGCCAACTATTTCGAAGAGAAAAAAGACAGTCGCAGGGTGATTGATATTGTCCGCGCATCCAGCAGTCTCCCTTTTGTATGTCCTATTACTTATGTTGACGGGGTTCCCATGCTCGACGGAGGAATTGTAGATTCCATTCCTTTGCAAAGAGCCATTACGGATGGCTGCACGAGAAATGTTGTGGTACTCACCCGTAACCGGGGGTATCGGAAAGATTCGAAAGACATTCGTATCCCTTCGTTTGTATATCGGAAATATCCGAAGTTGCGCGAAGCGTTAAGTCGGCGGTGTGCTGTTTATAATGAGCAGTTGGAAATGGTAGAGCGCATGGAGGATGAAGGACAGATTATCGTTATTCGCCCGTTAAAACCTGTAGCCGTAGACCGCATCGAGAAAGATGTGCAAAAGTTGACAGAGTTTTATCAGGAAGGGTACGAATGTGCGAGAGCCTTACTTGAAGAATAAACAAGTCTCCATAGTTGAACAACAGACAGGCTCTCCATGCTTTTTTGTTTTTCTTGAATGTCAGATAGGATAATTGGGCGTGTTCCCTTTTCATTTTGAATGGGTATATTGTTCAGCAGCCTTTTTTAGTTTCCTACCCATCAATTCTACCAGAGTCTTCGGATAAAGAACTTGTATTCCCTCGGCATATCCGAAGAATACTCGTTCTAACTCATGGTTGATGACGACTTCAATTTCCAGTATGACACTTCCGTCAGCCAATCTTTCCACCACTTGCTGGCTGCGGTGTATAGGCTTGGTTATGATGTAAGGTGCTTCGGCAGCGGCTACCTTGAAACCGATTTTCTCCGCTACGCTTCCGGAGTTTTTAGTGACTCCTACCAGATCATCGAAGAACGTGTTCGGATCGAAGAACGTATTTTTTATGTAATGTTCTTGTGGCAGAACTTCCAATGATTGTATTCTGTCCAAAGCTAAATTTTGCAAGATCCGTCCGTTTCCTCTGACACCATAAACGAACCACCGGTTGCGATATTCTTTTAATAGATAAGGATAAAAAATAAAGCTGTTGGCCGAACGTGCCTTGAACGAACGATATTTGAGCTGTATCGGATGCTCGTTTACAATCGCGTGATAGATCGTATCCAGATAATCCAGTCCTTTCAACGATTCATTCTTTTCAAAGTCAATGACAGGAGTGGTTTTCATCCGGGCAGAAGCAACGTGATCTTCCAAGCGGTTGATAATATCGCTCATTTCCGTGAAATAGGAGAAACCTTTAAACTGCCTCAACACTTCCACGGCTTCCGACATCGTTTTCAGGTCTTGTTCGTTCAGCGGAGTTTGTGTAATGCTGTATTCCGGATCTTCGTATTTATAGTATTTATTTTCGTACACCACAATCGGAGCGTTATAACCCAGCTTCTCGCTGCGCATCATCTGTATATCCATTTGTACCGTACGTTTGCTTATGCCTTTATCGATGCCTTCGTATTCATAAAGAGCATCCGAGCAAGCATCTACCAAATCTTCCAACGTCCAGCGTCGATAAGGATTACGCAGACAGTTATCAATTGTTTTATAACGAATTAAGGCATTTCTATTTGCTGGCATAAGTAGAAGAATAAAGATTGGCTTCAAAAGTAGAAAAATAAATTCAGGAAAACAAAGAGGTTGCAGGTCTTTATTCTTGGATGATAAAAAGAAAATTCTTAGGATTTGTATCAAATTTGATACCCTTTGAAACAAAGTTATAGACGAAGGCGAAGATACCCCCTATCTTTGCCTTCGTCTATTTTAGATTAAAAGCTTGTATAAACTAGGAATACTTTGTTGCCATGAAAACAAACCCTTGGATGAAACTATGTAAAGGTGCAATACTTGCGTTAGCAGTCTCTTATGGACTGACTTATTGCCACACAACTAAAAGCAAGTTGACTTTGGAACAGAAAGGGGATAGCCTGACTGTCATCCACATTACCAATCCGACTAATTATATATTGCTTCCTATAGAAGAGGAAGCAGCGGAAAGTCAGGTTCTCCTCAATACAGGAGAAGCTGCCGATACCGATATGGATATTCGTTTGGCACAGAATCAAGTGGATTATTTTGTTCCCTTTGCTTTGCCTGCCGGAGTGAAGACTGTCACCGTGCGTATTCGTAATAAATCAAAGGATGCACTTTGCTGGAAAGAAATCAAGTTATCTGATACATTTGATACTACCAATACAGAAAAGTTCCGTCCTGTTTTCCATCATACTCCTCTCTATGGCTGGATGAATGATGCCAACGGATTGGTGTATAAAGATGGAGAATATCATTTGTATTTTCAATATAATCCTTACGGCTCTAAATGGGGAAATATGCATTGGGGACATTCTGTCAGTAAGGACCTTGTACATTGGGAACATTTGGCCCCAGCTATTGCCCGTGATACATTGGGACATATCTTTTCCGGCAGCTCTATTGTCGATCAGGAGAATATAGCGGGTTACGGAGCAGGGAGTATCCTGGCTTTTTATACTTCTGCCAGTGACAAAAACGGGCAGATCCAATGTCTTGCTTTTAGCAAGGATAACGGACGGACATTTACTAAATACGAGAAGAACCCCATCTTGTGCCCTGCTGATGGTTTGAAAGATTTTCGTGATCCGAAAGTGTTTCGGTATGAACCGGAAGATAAATGGGTGATGATTGTCTCCGCCGATAAGGAAATGCGTTTCTATGACTCTAAGAATCTGAAGGACTGGAACTATATGAGCAGCTTCGGAGAAGGATACGGAGTGCAACCTTGTCAATTTGAATGTCCGGACATGGTGGAACTTCCGGTAGATGGAGATCTGAACCGTAAGAAATGGGCATTGATAGTGAACGTCAATCCGGGATGTTATTTCGGAGGAAGTGCCACTCAATACTTTACAGGAGACTTTGATGGAAAAAAATTCAGTTGTGACAGTCAGCCGAATGTCACGAAATGGTTGGATTGGGGTAAAGATCACTATGCTACCGTTTGTTTCTCAAACACTGGAGAACGGACGATTGCTGTTCCTTGGATGAGTAACTGGCAATATTGTAATATTGTTCCGACAAAGCAATTCCGTAGTGCTAACGCTTTGCCGCGTGAGTTAAGTCTTTATACACAAGACAATGAAATTTATCTTTCAGCAGCTCCGGTACCGGAGATAAAGACTCTGCGAAAAGAAAAGAAAGAGATTCCGGCATTTACGGTTGCCAATGATTATCATATTGATTCTTTATTGGCTGATAATGACGGTGCTTATGAACTGGCATTGGAAATTACCGCCGGAGAAGCGGAGATAATGGGATTCAGCCTCTTTAATGATAAAGGGGAAAAGGTGGATATCTACTTCAATCTTCCGGAAAAGAGATTGGTTATGGACCGGACGAAAAGTGGTATCGTGGATTTCGGAAAGAAGAGTGTATCTCATGAAATAGAGGTTCACGACCGCAGAAAGACGACTTCCATCAATTATATAGATGATTTCGCATTAGCTACCTGGGCACCGATAAAGAAAGAGAATAAATATACGTTGGATGTCTTTGTTGATAAATGTTCTGTAGAAATATTCCTGAATGGAGGAAAGGTAGCAATGACTAATCTTATCTTTCCATCGGAACCATACAACCGTATGTGTTTTTATAGCAAAGGAGGTTCATTTCAAGTAGATTCATTCAATGTGTATCGGTTGGGTTTATAATAGAAATAGAAGTTACACAATAGATGTTTGCATAGATTCAGTGAAAGCAACAAGTATTGATTGCTTTTTAAAGATTCATAGGTTAGATTTATAAGTTAGGTTTTGTAGATTAGAATTAGGTGTTTGGTAGCTGTCAGATGTGAAATCCGGCAGCTACTTTTATTCATCAATTATTCATCAATTTCAATTGTATATCCTCCTTGGAATATCTCTTCTGGTTGTAAGTGCTGCATCCAGTCCTTATCTTTATATTCACCAGTATAATGTGCGCGGTCGCAACGTCCGTACCAAGGTTCGATGCAGACGAAAGGAGCATTCTTTGCAGGTGGAGACCAAAGACCGACTACCGGAGCGTTAAAATGTAAACTAAGATAAGCCTGTTTCTCTTTATTATATAAGGTAACTTTACGGACCTGTTCATTTTCCAGTATCAAAGCATCTTTATCAAAAGTATGCGTGTCCAGTGGTAATAATCCGTCTGTCAACTCTAAAGAATATTCTGTGGAAGGATCAGCGCATCCCTTTTCTGAAATGAGAATATATTTCAAACCGTTTTCCTTGTCAAATCCGAAGAACCCTCTTTCAGAATTGCTTGCATCGAACTCCGGCCAATAGAAAGCTGGATGTGCCCCAATCTGAAAATACATATCCTTTTCACCGCTATTCTTTACTTCCCACATAACCTCAATTTTCTTTCCCTGGATGCGATAGCCTATTTCCAGACAGAATGAAAAAGGGTATTTATGCAAAGTTTCTTCATTGCTGACAAGGCGGTAACGTACTTCATCCTCTTTTTCAGAAATAAGAGTAAATTCCATGTCACGGGCAAAACCATGTTGAGTAAGCGTATAAGGAATCCCTTCATTCCGATACTCATTTTCCCATACGCTCCCTACAATCGGGAATAGGACAGGAGAGTGTCGCTTCCAAAAAGCAGGATCGGCTTGCCACAGATATTCTTTTCCATTGGCGACGATGCTGCAGAGTTCAGCTCCGTGAGGAGATACTTGAATCGTGAGTTGTTTGTTGGAGATTGTTTTCATATCGTTGATTTTTTCAGTTGACTACAACCAGTAGTTAACTCCATTTTTTAAGTTCTTATCACCTGCAAAGGTAATATTTTCCATACTTACTGGAGAATAGATATTCTATAATTCTTCTATTTCGAAGAATAATGTATAAAACCCTATAAAATAGCGTTCTATGCAACAAATGTTATAGCCTTTGAAACATTTTTTTCAGTCGTTTGATATAAATCAACCGTAATTTGCATCATCGATTTAGTAAAATTCGTACTTTTAATTTAATAACATCAAACTAATGCTTAGTATTATGAAGAACAAAAAACTTCTTTGTAGCGTTTGTTTCCTGTTTACTTTCATGTCAGTCCTTTGGGGGCAAAACATAACAGTGAAAGGAAACGTTACTTCAAAGACTGATGGTCAACCAATTATTGGTGCTTCCGTAGTGCAAAATGATTCTAAATCAACTGGAACTATCACAGATTTGGATGGTAACTTTACTCTTAGTGTACCAACGAATGCATTATTGGCAATTTCTTATATAGGATATAAAGAAGTAATTATTGCCGCTAAACCTTCATTGAAGATAGTGATGGAAGAGGATGCTAAGATGATTGACGAAGTGGTTGTGACAGGTTATATGGCTGAAAAGAAAGCCAGTCTGACAGGTTCGGTAGCTGTAGTGAAGATGAAAGAGGTGGCTGACATACCTACTGGTAATGTGATGTCAGGTTTGCAGGGACGTGTAGCCGGTATGAACGTAACAACTGATGGTAAACCCGGAGGTGGTAACACAGATACTAAGTTACGTGGTATTACTACCATCAACAATTCTTCTCCTCTTTATGTAATAGACGGTGTTCAGACACATGATAATGTGGCTTCTATTATCTCATCCAATGATGTTGAATCCATTCAGGTGTTGAAAGATGCAGCTTCGGCTGCCATTTATGGTGCGCAAGCTGCCAATGGTGTCATTATTATCACCACAAAACGTGCTAAGGAAGGCGATGTAAAAGTAAGTTTTGATATGTCGCTCACTGCCCAGACTTTTACTGGTGGTATTGATATGCTTGACGCTTACCAATGGGGTGATGTGTATTGGCAGGCTTATAAAAATACTTTTGGAACCAATCCCAATAGTGTAGTATATGGAAATGGAGAAAAGGCCCAACTGCAAGAATATTATTTTGACCAGAATGGAGTGAAAATAAAGTCGGGCAACACTGATTGGGCAAAGGAAATATTTGGTACGGCTTTAATGCAAAATTATAATCTTTCTCTTTCTAAAGGGTTTAAGGATGGGAATGTGGCTCTTACCTTAAATTATATGAATCAGGATGGTCTTTGCCGTAATACAGACTACGAACGTTTTAATTCGCGTTTAGCCTCTAATTTTCGCTTTGTAGATGGTAAAGTGCGTGTGGGTGAAAGTATTTCGGTGAATCACTGGTTGGAGCATCTTAATCCTGCCGGTATAGAAGAATTGGTTATTGCCCAGCATCCGGCCATTCCTGTGTATGATGAAAATGGAGGGTATGCCGGTGGCTATGTGGATATATTGGGGGATAAGCCGAATGCCATTCGCTTGACAGACAATGAAGCCAATAATCGTCACAAAAGTTGGCGTATCTTTGGCAATGTTTATTTGGAAGTGGAACCCATTAAAAATCTAGTGTTGAAGAGTCAATTTGGTTTGAACTATACTACCGGTTTCAACTCAACTTTCGTCCCCAAATGGAGTGAAGCCGATCGTAAGGTAGATGTAAATGAACTGACCGTACGACAAGATAATAGCGTGCAATGGGTATGGTCGAACACTGCCAATTATAGCATAGACCTTGGGAAGAACAATATCAGTGCAGTGATAGGAACTGAAGCTAAGAAAGAGAATGGTGAACATTTACAGGGATATGGTCGCGGATTGGTGATAGAAGATCTCGATTATCGTTACTTAGACACTGTAACTGAAGGAAAAAGTGTGAGTAACAATGCTTCTACCTATGCTATGGTCTCTTACTTTGGTAAGGTGAACTATGCGTTTGATGATAAATACCTTATATCAGGAACAGTGCGTCGTGATGCTTCTTCACGTTTCGGTAAAGGGAATAATTCTGCTATCTTTCCTTCAGTATCTGCCGGTTGGAGAGTATCGCGTGAAAAATTTATGGAATGTACGCAAAACTGGCTTTCAGATCTTAAATTGCGTGCATCGTGGGGGATAAATGGTAATGATCAGATTGATAACAATGCTACTTACAACCTCTATTACACTAACATGTCCAATGGCTCATACAATTTCAATGGGGATGGTACAACGGTATTGCCCGGAGTACAGAAAGACCGTTCGGGTAACAACGACCTGAAATGGGAAGAGACCAAACAACTGAACTTTGGTATTGATGCTGCTTTCTTTGACAACCGTTTGGGACTGACACTGGATTATTTTCAAAAAAAGACTACTGGTATGTTAATCCAGAAACCTTATATAGGAGTGATCGGTGAAGGTGGATATAAATGGTACAATGCTGCCAGTATGGATAATAGCGGTGTGGAAGCAACCTTTACTTGGCGAGATGAAATAAAGGATTTCAAGTATGATATTTCGTTCAACCTTTCCTATTATAAAAATGAAATTACCGAACTTCCGGATGTAATCAAATATACTTGGGGAGGTGGTAATGGTGTGGACAAAACTATTGTAGGTCAACCTTACGGATCATGGATGTCCTATAAAGCTGATGGTGTATTCAAAACAAAACAGGAGGTATATGAATACCTAAGCAAATATGATGTACAGATTGGTGCTCCCGGCGTAGGGCGTATTCGCTACAAAGACCTTAACGGTGATAACATTATCAATACTGCTGATATGGATTGGCAAGGGAGTGACCAACCTAGATTTATTGGTGGTTTGAACATCGGTGCATCTTACAAAGGATTTGACCTTTCTGTATTCTTCAATGGTATGATTCGCGATGCATGGAACAATTCCAAGTTTTATACCGACCTTTTTCAAGGTTGGACAGGTAATCACTCTGTACGTTTGATGGATGCAATGCATGCTTGGAATGCTTATGAGCAAACCGGAGTTTATAATTGTGATATCCCTGCATTGACTGTGGTTGATAATAATGTAGAAACACGCAGTTCCACTTTCTTTATTGAAGATGGTTCTTATGTGAAGTTGAAAACTCTAACTGTGGGTTATACTTTCCCGGATAAGTGGATTAAGAAAGCGCATCTTTCCAATTTGCGTTTGTATCTGCAAGCACAGAACGTTTTTACGCTGACTAATTATACTGGTGCCGACCCGGAAGGATTGGGCTATCCATATCCCCAACCTCGTACCTATACATTCGGTCTATCACTTGGTTTTTAATTTTTATCCTAAATACAGAACATTATGAAATTGAAATATATCTTTGCAGTAGGTGTGATGGCACTATTGGCAAGTTGCGATGAGAGTCGTTTTCTAGATATTAAACCTCAGGGTACACTCAATGACGATTTGTTATCATCGGCCGATGGTGTAGAGCTTTTGGTTACTTCAGCTTATGCAGGATTGAAAGGTCCTAATCGTGATATGCACTGGGTGCCGATGACCAATTGGACGTATGGTGAAGTACGTTCGGATAATGCCTACAAAGGTGGTGGCGGTGTAAATGATGGAGACTTTTGTACGCTGCTTGAAACCTTTAAAATAGATGCTACATGGGGCAATGCCGACGAAAAATGGTTTCAACTTTATTGTTGCTTGCAACGTTGTAACAGCGCATTGCGGGTAATGAATACGCTTGATGAGAACGCTTTGCCGATGATTAAAAGTCGTAAAGCCGAAATGAAAGTGATTCGTGCACACTTCTTCTTTGAACTGGTTCGCCTTTTCAAGCAAGTACCTTATTTTGATGAGAATGTGGAAAATGATGACTATAAGTACATTCCCAACAATCAGTTTACCCGTGAAGAACTTCTGGGTAAAATAGCACAAGAATTTCTTGATGCTGCTAACGATTTGCCTGATACTCAATCTCAAGTAGGGCGTGTCACTAAGAACATTGCTTATGCTTATGCTGCCAAAGCTAGACTTTATCAGGCTTACCGACAAGATGATAATAACCAAGTGGTTGCTATTGATAAACAATTGTTAGCTGAAGTGGTGACTCTTTGCGACAAAGTAGGTGCGCAAGGAAAGGCATATACTCTTTTGAACGATTTTCAGAAACTTGATCAATTGGAATATGAAAATGGGGTAGAGTCTGTGTTTGCCGTACAATATTCGATGGATGATGAAACCGATGGTGCCGGGAATATAAACTGGAGTAATCTGTTGAATGCTCCTAAAGGTCCTTATGGTGGTGACGGATTTTTCTTACCCAGTCAGAACTTGATCAATGCCTATAAGACAGATAACTATGGATTGCCTTTGTTTGATACTTTCAACGCCGATGACTATGGAATATACGAAGGAAGTGAGCTCACCAACATTGATGCAACTGTGGATCCTCGTTTGGATTTCGTTACCGGTCGTCCTGGTATCACTTGGAAAACATATACCGTTGAGCCTTGTAAAGCAAACTGGATACGTAACAGCGGTGAATATGGCTTTAATTGTACAAAGCGCTTCTACATCTCGCCTGAAAGTGAAGATATGTTCCAAGGTTGGCCTTGGGGAGCTTCTCATCTCAACTGGCAGATAATCCGCTATGCTGATGTATTGTTATGGAAGGCTGAAGCCTTGATAGAGATTGGCGAAGCTACCGGACTGGAAGAGGCTCGCAAAATTATTAACCGTATTCGTCTGCGTGCCAAAAATAGTCCTTATGTAAAAGACTTTAAACATTCCGAACAGGATGCAGCTAATTATCTGATAGGCGAATATCCTGCTGAGGGCTGGAGTCAGGACTTTGCCCGCAAGGCATTACGTTGGGAACGCCGTATGGAGTTTGCTATGGAAGGTGACCGTTTCTTCGACTTGGTACGTTGGGGGATTGCTGCGGAAACCATGAACAGTTACATTAGTGTGGAGCAGAATAAGCGCGTTTATTATCGTGGTGCTCGCTTTGTTCGTGGTAGAGATGAATATTTGCCTATTCCCAATGCACAATATAACTTCTCTGAAGGCAATTATGTGCAGAATCCCGGATATGGTAAGTTTAACTAGTATAAATTCCTTAAATATAAATATGATGAAAATAAAAAGATATTTGCTTAGCACTTTCTGTCTGTGTTTGTTCACGGCTTGCGATAGTGATGATAATCTGTTGTGTTATGGCACTCATACTGAAATCGAAGGCGATGTTACCACATTCGGAGCTGTTGGCGATGGAAAGACGGATTGTTCGAAAGCCATTAATAGTGCTATTGCTTCCTTGCCTTCCGAAGGGGGAGTAGTGGTTATTCCTGAAGGTGATTTTGTGCTCGACGCTCCCATTGTGATTAATAAGCACAATGTGACATTCAAAGGGTTGAATCCCGGTATGCGTAGCAATATTGATGTGAATGGAATAAATGAGTTGTTGGGCCCTGGTGGCGGAAGTAAATTGGTGGCGCGTAATGCCGAAGCTGCTATAAAAGTAGAGACAGGCGTGAAGGGTGTAAAGATTATGAACCTGATGGTGTCCGGTGGTACGGAAGCTAAGAACATCGGCATACACTTTGCCGGTACGAGTGATGATGGAATGCTTTCTAATATTATTGGTATAAATTTGCATACAGGCGTCAAGATAGAACAAGCGAAAAACATGCAGATAATCAATTGCTGGGTATGTGAGCTTCCCAATAGTATGGTGCTGATTGGTGGCGAGAATATTAATATCAAGAATTGCCAACTGGGTGCTCAGCCCACTGGCATAACCTGTAAGGCGCAGGGAGTGAACAAACTTTCGTTTGTTAATAATCAGGTCTATCCTGACGGGCGTGAAAATTTAGTGCTTGATGGTTGTAATAACTGTATTGTTGAAGGTAATAATTTTAAAAGCTACTACAATGGTATTCTCGTGTTGAGTGGTAATGATAATCGGGTAAATAAGAATATTTTTTGGCTTACCGGAGCTCTTCAAAATCAGATGCTCGACCATGGTGATGACTTTGGCATAATCAATGTAAAGGGTAACAACAATATGTTTGTATCCAACAGTTTGTCATGTGAATGGGCTTATACTGATGCTGTGGCCGTAAATGCTACTCAAGGAACAGGAAATGTGTTCAAAAACTGCTTTATAGATAATTTGGAGAGTTATCGGGTATTCCTGGTGAACTCAGGAACTGAAGTTTCTAATTGTGTATCATCTGATAAGGTGAGCATAGTAGAATAACCTCCTCAACATACACCATTATTAATATAGTAACACCATGAAGATAAATAAATTCTTAATAAGCGGAATGCTCCTGATGTTGGGCACATCTTGCAGCAATGACGATACCTATACTCTCTGTGATGAATGTAACGGTCAGAAGATTATAGACATAACCCAATTCGGACTTCCAACCGATGGGTCCACTGATTGTGCTGATCTTATAAATGCTATTATAGCCGATCTTCCGCCCGAGGGAGGAACGATACTTATTCCCGAAGGTACTTTTCGTTTGGATAGTCCCATTCAACTTACGCGTAATTTCGTAACATTGAAAGGTGTGAACGATGAAGCGGTTACTGCTGCTGCCGATACGCGGGAAAGTCGTCTGGTGCTTGGAAATGCCGAATATGCGTTACACGTTGCCCCTGTTGCCGATATAGACGGACGCAAAAACCGCATTAGCGGTGTGGAGGTAAACGGACTTACGCTTGTGGGGAAGGGGGACCATCAGGGAACCGGAATTTATGTAGAACATGATAATGACCGCCTGCACTTCTTCAATATTAAAATGGAAAATATGTACCAGGGCATTAAACTCCAAGGGTGTGACGCCATAACATTAGCTCGGATAGATGCAACCGATGTAGTGAATGGCATTGATATGAATGGTGGCATACAGAATATGGTAACCAATTCTGTATTCGGCTCAACACAGGGCGGTGTAACGGCACGTATTTCCGGAGAAAGTAATCTGATATTTTCTCACAACAAACTAACGGCAAATGATGATCGCTGTGCTAATTTTATAGGTTGTAACCGGGTGAATATCTCGGATAATGAATTTACAGGAAACAAAATGACTTTCTTTGATATAAGCGGACAAAACAATCTGATAAGCGATAACTTGTTCACTGTAAACAGAAGCGAAAATCAACTCAATGGCAAAGAAGCAGACTATGGCGTGATTCATGTGAAAGGCGAATATAATCATTTCACATCGAACACCATTCAGGTGTCTTGGAGTGACAATATAGAAAACCCTGTGACTGTAAATGCTGCGGAAGGTGAAAATAATCGTTTCGCAAGTTTCACGATAGAGAATACGAGCAGCAATCAGGTATTTTATATCAGCGAGTCGTCCGAAGTGATAGATTGTGGAGTGACGGAAGAAAATATAAAGGTGAAACCTTCCGAAGCGCAGGATTTGACAAATGCAGCTTACGTGATAACGTATGATACTCCCGAAGAGATAGAAGATGATGATGAAAAAGCTTCCTATGCGTGGTTCAAGAAGCAATTTGTAAATGGTAAAGTCATTACTTCCGCTACATTGACTGATGAGGACCTTTCTGCTTATGATGTTATTTGGGTACATATAGACCGTGTCGGCATTGGAGCAGGATGGGATAAATTACCTTTGTCTGCTGATGCAATTGCCGCGTTGGCTACTTATTATAAGAATGGCGGAAATCTGTTCTTAAGCAATCATGCGACTCAATTGGTTGTACCATTTGGACGTACCGAACGGCTACCAGGAATATTTGCAGATGGTGAAGGAGGAGATGGGGCAGACATTTGGACAATTAATGCCAATATCGGAATGGAGTATGATCATCGGGCTCATCCGGTTTTTGCTGGTATGGTTACTTCTTCCCAATTCCCCCATGAAACATTCCCGTTGATCGGGCCTGGACGGCGTGAAGACCATAACTGTATGTGGGACTTGAATTCTTATGGCTTCCCCGCTCTTTATCCCAATGCAGGAAATGTGGTGAAAGCGTTTGAAGAAGAAAATAAAGCTACCGTTTTGGCGACTTGGGGACACGTAACGGATTATTGTTGTGCCGGAATGGTAGAGTTTGCTCCGACAGCGGAATATCAAGGTACATGTATAGCTCTCGGTCTGGCTGCTTACGAATGGAATCAGAATAGTAATATAAACGTTTATCAAGATAATATTGTGCTCATGACGAAGAATATATTACATTATCTAAGCGCTAAGAAATAGATCGGTAACATTTTTTTTATCTTTTGAAACAAAAGTGATAGGTGTAACTATCCGTTGCACCTATCTTTGCATGGTGACAAATAGAAGACATTGAATATTAATAATTAACTCTAATACCATCTGACATGAATGTATTATTCTCGTTTAAACAAGTACAGACCTTTTTGACTATTCTGGTTATGATGATTTTCTCATTTTTGGATGCTTCGGCCGATACTTCTTCCTTATTAATAAAAGATTTGGGTGAAGGACATTGCCTGGTACAGATAAATACAAATCAACGTTATTTGCTTTTACCTGTAGAGGAGGTAATGCCTGATGTACGTGTCAGCATGATCGTTAATAATAAAGAGGTGAATGTTGCGGATGTTCGTCTGGCAGTGAACAGAGTGGACTATTTTGTTCCGCTGGATCTTTCGGCTTATGCTGGTAAAAACATACTGTTGAAATTTAAATTAGGCTCGAATGATCCTATACGGGGGAAACTTTCTGCTGTTTGTTGCAAGGAAATGAAATTGTCCGACACGTTCGATACGGGCAACCGTGAAAAGTTCCGTCCTACTTATCATTTCTCACCTCTTTATGGGTGGATGAATGATCCTAATGGAATGGTATATAAAGACGGTGAATACCACCTTTTCTATCAATACAATCCTTATGGTTCCAAATGGGGAAATATGAGTTGGGGACATGCTATCAGCCAAGATCTTGTAAACTGGAAACATCTTCCTGTAGCTATTGCTCCCGATGCATTGGGGACAATTTTCAGTGGCTCGGCAGTTGTCGATTTTGATAATACAGCTGGTTTTGGTGCAGGTGCCATTATCGCCATCTATACACAAAACAGTGACCGACAAGTACAAAGCATTGCTTACAGTACTGACAACGGACGTACTTTCACCAAATATGAGAATAATCCGGTACTGACGTCCGAAGCGCGTGACTTCCGCGACCCGAAAGTATTTTGGTATGAAAGCACCAAACGCTGGATCATGGTATTAGCAGTAGGGCAGGAGATGCAGATATTCTCTTCTCCTAATCTGAAAGATTGGACCTTTGAAAGTCGTTTCGGTGAAGGGCAAGGTGCACATGGTGGTGTTTGGGAATGTCCCGATTTGTTTGAACTTCCAGTAGAAGGTACCAATGATAAGAAATGGGTGCTGCTTTGTAATTTGAATCCCGGAGGTCCTTTCGGAGGAAGTGCTACTCAATATTTTGTAGGCTCCTTCAACGGAAAAGAGTTTGTAAACGAATCACCCTCCAAAACCAAATGGATGGACTGGGGAAAAGACCATTATGCCACCGTGACTTGGAGTGATGCTCCCGACAACCGCCGCATCGCTATCGCATGGATGAGCAACTGGCAATACGCCAACGATGTTCCTACCTCCCAATACCGTAGCCCGAACTCCGTTCCCCGCGACTTGAGCCTGTTTACCGTAGATGGTGAGACTTACCTCCAATCAGCTCCCTCTCCCGAACTGCTGGCTTTGCGTGATGCTTCCAAGAAACGCTCGTTCAAAGTAAACGGAACACGCACAATTAAAGAAATGATTCCCAGCAATGACGGTGCATACGAAATAGAACTGACGATTGAAAATCAACATGCAGACGTAATCGGCTTCCGTCTCTACAATGACAAAGGCGAAGAAGTGGATATGCAGTATGACATGAAAGAAAAGAAATTCTCAATGGATCGTCGCAAGAGCGGAGAGGTCAGCTTCAATGAGAATTTCCCGATGTTGACCTGGACAGCAATTGAACAAGGTGGAAACGAGGAACAAGGCGGCAAAGAGGCATTGAAACTCCGTCTGTTTGTGGATAAATCCAGTGTGGAAGCCTTTGGAGATGGTGGACGTTTTGTGATGACCAATCAGGTATTCCCTTCGGAACCTTACAATCATATCGATTTTTACAGTAAAGGAGGAGCTTATAAAGTAGATTCGTTTGTGGTCCATAAGTTGAAGCCATAAATATCTCTTGTTCGCCCTATGCGCTCTTTGTATGTTTCCCTATGGATGAATACGTCTTTCCTTAAGGGATAGTAGGTGGATAGTAGGGATATACTTGTGTTAAACCTACGGTATTACTGATTCGTCACAGCCGTGACGAGTTCCTACCATGGCCGTGGAAAGATCTTCCCACAGCCATGACGAATTCCTACCACGGCCGTGGGAAGTTAGTAATACCGTAGCTTCAAGGTTACTATACCGTAGGTTTAAGATAAAAATACCGTAGGCTTGAGGTATTGATGCAATAAGGAGAGCGTGATTCATATAGGCGACGAACAGATAACTAACGGTAAGTACCCACACGACTAACAGCAGATTGCAAATTGAATCATATAACTGCATGATATAAATAGAATAAGTACTCATGCAAAATATAATTTTATATTATTAGGCACGGATTACGCGGATTACAGGGTTGCTATCTGACAGCCATCATTCGAGAAGCCGTGTAATCCGCGTAATCCGTGCCTAAATTTATGATATAAACAAATGATGATAACATATTTAGATAAAAAAAACAATGGAAAACAGTAAAAACTCTTCCCTTTCCAAACTAATCCCGGTGATGCTTTGCTTCTTTGCCATGGGATTTGTTGACCTGGTAGGCATTGCCTCCAATTATGTAAAGGCAGACCTCGGTCTGTCGGACTCGCAGGCGAATATCTTCCCTTCACTGGTATTCTTCTGGTTCCTCATCTTCTCCGTACCCACAGGTATGTTGATGAGCCGTATCGGTCAGAAGAAAACCGTATTGCTTAGTTTGCTTGTGACTTTTGCTTCTTTGTTATTGCCGGTTTTCGGAGACAGCTATATGCTGATGCTGATTTCTTTCTCCCTTCTGGGCATCGGAAACGCGTTGATGCAGACTTCCCTGAATCCGTTGCTTTCTAACATCGTACGTGGCGACCGTTTGGCAAGTAGCCTGACTTTCGGCCAGTTTGTGAAAGCCATTGCCTCTTTCCTTGCTCCTTATATTGCCATGTGGGGAGCGACACAAGCCATCCCGACTTTTGATTTGGGCTGGCGCATCCTGTTCCCGATTTACATGATTGTAGCCGTCATTGCTATCCTATTGCTCAATGTCACACAGATTAAAGAGGAAAAAGAAGAAGGCAAACCGTCTACTTTCGGACAATGTCTCGCTTTGCTTGGCAAACCGTTTATCCTGCTTTCTTTCATCGGCATCATGTGCCACGTAGGAATTGATGTGGGAACAAATACCACTGCCCCCAAGATTTTGATGGAACGTCTCGGCATGGGACTCGACGACGCGGCTTTTGCGACAAGCCTTTATTTTATTTTCCGTACGGCAGGCTGCTTCCTCGGTTCTTTCATTTTACGTAAGATGTCACCGAAGTCTTTCTTCGGCATTAGCGTTTTGATGATGCTGATAGCGATGGCAGGCTTGTTTATATTCCATGACAAGACAATGATTTATGTATGTATCGGTCTGATTGGTTTCGGCAATTCCAATGTGTTCTCCGTAGTCTTCTCGCAGGCATTGCTTTACCTGCCGGGTAAGAAAAATGAAGTTTCCGGTCTGATGATTATGGGACTGTTCGGCGGCACGGTATTTCCGTTGGCTATGGGAGTAGCATCCGATGCCATGGGACAGAGTGGGGCAGTAGCCGTAATGACAGTGGGCGTGCTTTATCTCTTGTTCTATACGTTCCGTATTAAAAAATAATTTTATAACTTTGGAAACAATAAAATCCGTAGATCATGAATAATATAATCGTAGGAATGGGCGAGGCACTTTGGGATGTGTTGCCCGAAGGAAAGAAAATAGGTGGTGCTCCGGCAAACTTTGCCTATCATGTATCACAGTTTGGTTTTGACAGTCGCGTGGTGAGTGCCGTGGGCAAAGATGAGTTGGGAGACGAGATTCTGAACGTATTCAACGAAAAGAAACTGAAAACGCAGATTGAACAAGTGGATTATCCTACCGGTACGGTACAGGTGACACTGGATAACGAGGGTGTACCTTGTTACGAAATCAAAGAAGGCGTGGCATGGGATAACATACCTTTTACGGATGAACTGAAACGTTTGGCATTGAGTACGCGTGCCGTTTGCTTCGGTTCCCTGGCTCAACGTAATGAAGTGAGCCGTGCCACTATCAACCGTTTTCTGGATACGATGCCCGATATAGACGGACAACTGAAAATCTTTGATATTAATCTCCGCCAGGACTTCTACACCAAAGAGGTATTGCGCGAATCTTTCCGCCGTTGCAACATTCTGAAGATAAACGACGAAGAACTGGTGACCATCAGCCGTATGTTTGGCTATCCCGGCATCGACTTACAGGATAAATGTTGGATTCTGTTGGCAAAATACAACCTGAAGATGCTGATTCTGACTTGCGGAATTAATGGCAGTTATGTGTTTACCCCGGGTGTTGTCTCTTTCCAGGAGACACCGAGAGTTCCGGTTGCCGATACGGTGGGGGCAGGTGATTCCTTTACGGCTGCTTTCTGTGCTTCCATTTTGAATGGAAAACCGGTTCCCGAAGCTCACAAACTTGCTGTTGAAGTTTCTGCTTATGTCTGCACGCAAAGCGGTGCAATGCCCGAACTTCCGCAGGTTTTGAAAGACAGACTAATGTAATTGTTTGATGGAAAGTAAGTATAGAGGTATATCTCATTCCGTGGGAATATACCTCTTGTTCTTTTTGCATGATTCGTATGATATGAGAGGTAGGGGTATAAAAAAAGGAGCAACGCCTTGCTCCAACCTTTGTTAACCTTAAATCTAATACTATGAAAAACACATTGCAAAGATACGGACTTCTGCTAAATCTGCAAATAATCCAAATAAAAAGAGATGTTTTATAACATTTATTGAGTGTTTGTCTTACGCTTTATACTTTTGTTAATAGTTTCCGGTTGAATATTGGGAACTGTTTTGCATTTCTTTGGAGGGTAATGATGAGAATAATTGGGTGATAGATAGCATACTCACAGTTTTATTTCTTATTTTTGTTCTCAATCGTCCATTTGGGTCATAGAAAGAAATACGAAAAAAATGAGAATGATTAGAATGATGGGATATACAAAGTGGATAGCAGTCTTGCTCTGTCTTCTTGGCATGACGGCTTGTCGGCAGGATGCACCGCGTTTCCGTATCGGGGTGGCGCAATGTAGTGATGACTCCTGGCGGCATAAGATGAATGATGAAATTCTTCGCGAAGCAATGTTCTACGATGGGGTATCGGTTGAAATCCGGTCGGCTGCGGATGATAATCGCAAACAGGCGGAAGACGTTCATTATTTTATAGATGAAGGGGTTGACTTATTGATTATTTCTGCCAACGAAGCGGCCCCCATGACTCCGATTGTAGAGGAAGCCTATCAAAAGGGAATACCTGTCATCCTGGTAGACCGGAAGATTCTTTCTGATAAATATACTGCCTATATCGGTGCCGACAATTATGAAATAGGACGTGCGGTAGGTAATTATATTGCGTCAAGCCTGAAAGGAAAAGGGAATGTGGTGGAACTTACCGGACTGGGTGGCTCAACTCCTGCCATGGAACGCCATCAAGGATTTATGGCTGCTATCAGTAACTTTCCGGATATCAAACTGATTGATAAAGCGGATGCTGCGTGGGAGCGTGAACCGGCGGAAGTGGAAATGGATAGTATGCTCCGTCGGCATCCGAAGATAGACGCCGTGTATGCGCATAATGACCGTATCGCTCCGGGAGCTTATCAGGCTGCAAAGAAAGTGGGACGGGAGAAGGAAATGATTTTTGTCGGTATCGATGCTCTCCCCGGCAAAGGCAACGGATTGGAAATGGTACTCGACAGTGTGTTGAATGCTACTTTTATTTATCCGACCAATGGCGACAAAGTGATGCAACTGGCAATGAATATCCTTGAGAAAAAGCCTTATCCCCGGGAAACGGTCATGAACACTGCGGTGGTCGACTGTACGAATGCGCATGTCATGCAACTTCAGACAACTCACATCTCGGAACTGGATCAGAAGATTGAAACATTGAACGGACGTATCGGCGGATATCTGTCTCGTGTTGCTACACAGCAGGTGGTGATGTATGGCGGTTTGGTCATTCTTCTATTGGTGGCAGGCTTATTATTGGTAGTCTATAAATCTCTCCGTGCTAAAAATCGTCTGAATAAGGAACTTTCCGAGCAGAAGAAACAGTTGGAAGAGCAGCGGGACAAGTTAGAGGAACAACGCGACCAATTAGAAGAACAGCGGGACAAACTGGAAGAGCAACGGGATCAGCTCATCCAGCTTTCTCATCAACTGGAAGAGGCAACGCATGCCAAACTGGTTTTTTTCACAAATATATCTCACGATTTCCGTACTCCGCTGACATTGGTTGCCGATCCGGTAGAACATTTATTGGCCGATCATACACTAAGTGTAGATCAGCATCGAATGTTGATGCTGATTCAACGAAACGTGAATATCCTCTTACGTCTTGTCAATCAGATTCTGGATTTCCGTAAATACGAGAACGGTAAGATGGAATATACACCTGTCAGGTAGATGTTCTTTCCTCTTTTGAGGGCTGGAACGAATCATTCCTTGCAGCGGCCCGGAAGAAACACATTCATTTCTTTTTTGATAATATGCCGGATACGGATTACCATACATTGGCGGATATGGAAAAGTTGGAACGTATTTATTTTAATCTTCTTTCCAACGCGTTCAAGTTCACACCGGAAAATGGAAAGATAACGGTTCGTTTATCTTCCTTGACGAAAGAGGATACTCGCTGGATTCGTTTTACTGTTGCCAATACCGGTTCAATGATTTCCGCCGAACATATCCGGAGTATTTTCGATCGTTTTTATAAAATAGACATGCACCACGCCGGTTCGGGAATCGGGCTTGCACTGGTTAAAGCTTTCGTTGAATTGCATAAAGGTACAATTTCTGTGGAAAGTGATGAAAAGCAGGGCACTGTCTTTACCGTTGATTTACCGGTACAGACTTGTGAGACTATTCTGGCCGAAGATTCTCTAAAGTCATCAATCTCTGCAGTTCCTTTAAATCCTGCTTCTTCCGGTTCTCCTGCCTCTTCCAACCTGAATGAAACTTTAGCTGTCGAAGAAGAGGAACTGGAAAAAGGCTATGATTCTTCCAAACCTCTGTTTTGGTAATTGATGATAATGCAGATATCCGTTCGTATGTACGCGGATTACTCCATACCGATTATACTGTTATTGAAGCAGCAGACGGTTCGGAGGGTATCCGCAAAGCAATGAAATATGTTCCGGACTTGATAATCTCTGATGTGATGATGCCTGGTATTGATGGAATAGAGTGTTGCCGTCGGCTGAAAAGCGAACTGCAAACCTGCCATATCCCTGTCATCCTATTGACAGCCTGTTCTTTGGATGAACAACGGATTCAGGGATATGACGGAGGTGCGGATTCTTATATCTCCAAGCCCTTCAGTTCGCAATTGCTGTTGGCACGCGTTCGTAATCTGATAGATTCACATCGCCGCCTGAAACAGTTCTTTGGTGACGGACAAACGTTGGCGAAAGAGGATGTCTGTGATATGGATAAAGACTTTGTGGAAAAATTCAAGGCTTTAATTGAAGCAAAGATGGGAGATTCAAATTTGAATGTAGAGGATTTGGGTAAGGATATGGGATTAAGTCGTGTGCAACTCTATCGCAAAATAAAATCCCTGACTAATTATTCTCCGAATGAATTGCTTCGCATCGCTCGCTTGAAGAAGGCTGCTTCCCTGCTTGCTTCGTCAGATATGACAGTGGCGGAGATTGGTTATGAAGTCGGTTTTAGTTCTCCTTCTTATTTTACCAAATGTTATAGAGAGCAGTTTGGTGAAAGTCCGACAGATTTGCTGAAAAGGAAAGGATAGAATCAAAACTATTCACGTCAGAATACAATAAATCCCGGTAACTTGAATTTTCAATGTTTACCGGGATTTATTGATATGTGTTAGTTATGAATCAATAAACTTTTATCTGCGTTTCCTTGATTATACCAGTTTTGTTCGTTTTTGCCACTACTTTGCGCCCATTTTGCAAATCCTTTATAGGCTTCCAAGAAATTAGCTTTTTCAATAGCATGCGCTGCGTTGCCTGGTACTCTTAATCCCCAAATCAGGCGTCCTGCACTAAAATAATAATTATCATCTTCTTCGTCCCCGTTTGTATATACCGGTAGCAGATTTTTATCATTGAATGGATATTGGTAAGTGATCGGTTCAATACCATTCATATGGATTTCTGTTCCGCTATCATTACGTTTTAAATACAAGTCGAATTCATCGCCTTCTAATATTTCCTTTACTTCTTTTCTCTTTTTTAGGGTGATCAGAATATTGATCTCCGGTAAATCACTTGTTGCTACCAAAGCATTCTTTTCTGTATTATAATATTGGCTGCCTGCAGGTTTAGCCAGATTCTTAATTAAAGGGCTGTAATCAATGATAAGATGTTTATTGGGGACAAGATCTACTCCGTCGATCGCAGGAATCACGTTTTTAGTTTCATAAACTTCTATACTTTCCACTTCGTCAGAATCTATTTCTTTCAGTCTTAAATAAGGAGAATAAGGGAATATTCCTCCGATAGCTTTTAGACGTAATCCTATTTGCATATACTGCGCAGTGTATTTTTTGTCAACCTTTTTAATGCCTTGGAACTGCACCTTATAATTGACTACAAAATCATTAAAGTCATAATCTCCTAATGATGGGAATTGGTCTTCAAACATGATTGTTCCCCAACCATCTTTGGGATGAAAAATGACTCCTTTTGCCAATTGGATGTCATCTTCTATATCATGCCCACGAGTGATTGACCGGGTGGTGTTAGATTTGGATTTGGCATCATTAGCAATGTTCAGTGAGAAACTTCTATCTGCATTTACAGGTATGGCTACTTTTTTTGTTTCATTGGTGCTGGTTTTGTACTGGGCATACAATGTATTTACGTAGGTTGGGATGCTCAAAGGGAGACTTGAAATTTCTGTATCTACAGGAATGTCGGCTATTTTCTCTTCTTTACTACATGCTTCATCCAAAAAGAAGGAAACCATAGTGGGGGTAGTAGCAGCTACTGTTCCTGCGGCTACTTGAGTTAATTTCCATTGAAAGCCTGCGGGTATATTCAGGTCTTTTACTTGAATTTCTTTTTCAGGTTGCTTGCTTTCATCATAAAGGTTCTTCTCACAGGAGCTGAAAGCGAATACTCCCAATAAACAAGAAGCGAATAGAATTGTCTTCTTTTTCATAACAGCAGTGCTTGTTTTGTTAATAATAGGGTTGCTTTTAATGGGTACAAAGGTCGGGATTATTTGTAAATAAAGCAAATAAAGTTGCATATTTTATTTGAAATGCTTTTATTATTTGCAAATTCTTTTCTTTTTATCTAGTTTTGGAACTGAAATAAAGTAATGTTTGAGTGATGAAAGATTATAAAGTAGATAAGGCGAGCCTTTTCGCATCCTTTTGTCAAGAGGTGTATCAGGTTGTCCGAGAAATTCCGGTAGGTAAAGTTTCTACCTATGGGGGAATTGCCGCATTATTGGGAATGTCTCAATGTTTCCGTATGGTGGGGCGTGCTTTGAAACAGATTCCGGATGATTTATCTGCGCCTTGTCATCGGGTTGTCAATGCGTCGGGACGGCTTGTTCCGGGTTGGACAGAGCAGAAACAACTCTTGTTGGAAGAAGGGATCTCTTTCAAACAAAATGGATGCGTAGACTTGAAAAAGCATCTTTGGAATTACTCCGTACCTGAATGAAATTTGCATATTTAATCTATTTTCCTTACCTTTGTGCCAACAATATGCAAGAACAGACTGTTATTTATTTATGAAAATACTGTTTTCTACTGTTCATTAAGAGGATAATCTTATCAAATTCTATTCCTTTTAAACTACTCTGTCTGTTTTTTTTAAACCATTTAAAAAACGTCGGACCGTCATGTTATCATGTGACATGACTGAACCATGCGAACATTCAACTTGTTTATCGTAAGTGAGAATAAGGAATGCGGCAGTTGAAAACAAAACAAATATTATAATCTAAACCAATATATTATATGAGTAAAATAGAAATAAAGGATTTGTACCTTATCTTTGGTAACGAGAAGCAGAAAGCCCTCAAGATGTTGAAAAAAGATAAGAGTAAAGAGGAAATTCTGAAAGATACCGGTTGTACGGTAGGAGTGAAAGATGCCAATCTTTCAATTAATGAAGGAGAGTTTTTCGTGATAATGGGACTCTCGGGAAGTGGAAAATCGACATTACTGCGTTGTATCAATCGTCTGATACGTCCTACTACCGGGCAAGTGCTTGTAAACGGAGTAGATATATCTAAAATTTCCGAAAAAGAATTATTGCAGGTTCGTCGGAAAGAGCTGGCGATGGTTTTCCAGAATTTCGGTCTGTTACCTCACCGTTCCGTATTGAGCAATATTGCATTCGGTCTCGAACTTCAGGGAGTGAAGAAAGAGGAACGTGCGAAGAAAGCTATGGAAAGCATGATGCTTGTCGGATTGAAAGGATACGAAAATCAGATGGTAGGCGAGCTTTCCGGTGGAATGCAACAGCGTGTCGGACTGGCCCGTGCCCTGGCTAATAATCCTGAAGTACTTCTAATGGATGAGGCTTTCTCTGCACTCGATCCTCTGATTCGTGTGCAAATGCAGGATGAACTGTTGGCTTTGCAATCGAAGATGAAAAAAACAATTGTCTTTATTACCCATGACTTGAGTGAAGCGATTAAACTGGGCGACCGTATTGCCATTATGAAAGACGGAGAGGTGGTGCAGGTAGGTACTTCAGAAGAAATACTGACCGAACCGGCTAACGATTATGTAGCCCGTTTTGTTGAAAACGTGGACAGGAGTAAAATTATCACCGCTTCTTCTTTAATGATTGACAAACCACTGGTGGCCCGTCTGAAGAAAGAGGGACCTGAAGTATTGATTCGTAAGATGCGTGCGAAGAATATCACCGTATTACCTGTCATAGACGCCGATGATAAACTGGTCGGAGAAGTACGTCTGAACGACCTGCTTAAGTTACGTAGCAGACAGGAAAAATCCATTGATACGATTGTGCGTACCGAGGTGCATTCTGTATTGGAGGATACAGTGTTGGAGGATATACTTCCTTTAATGACAAAGAGCAATTCGCCGGTATGGGTGATTGATGAGACGCATGAGTTTTTAGGGACAATCCCGCTTTCCTCCTTAATCATCGAAGTGACGGGGAAAGATAAAGAAGAAATAAACGAAATAATTCAAAACGCAATAGATTTATGATAAATATAGGACAATATATAGAGATGGTCATCAATTGGATGATGGTACATTTTTCCACTTTCTTTGATGCCGTGAATGCAGGCATCGGTAGTTTTATTATAGGATTCCAACACGTACTTTTTGGAATACCTTTTTATATAACCATTCTAGTGCTTGCTGCACTCGCATGGATGAAGGCAGGACATGGTACGGCAATTTTCACCGCATTAGGATTATTACTGATTTATGGAATGGGATTTTGGGAGGCTACTATGCAAACCCTGGCTCTCGTTTTTTCATCTACCTGTCTGGCTCTGATTGTTGGTGTACCTTTAGGAGTGTGGACGGCAAACAGTCCGCGTGCAGAGAAAATACTTCGTCCTGTTCTCGACTTAATGCAGACGATGCCTGCTTTTGTTTATCTGATTCCTGCCGTTTTGTTTTTCGGATTGGGAGCAGTGCCGGGAGTGTTTGCCACCATTATCTTTGCTATGCCTCCTGTGGTCCGCCTTACCGGATTGGGAATTCGGCAAGTTCCTAAAAATGTAGTGGAAGCTTCCCGTTCGTTCGGGGCTACCCGTTGGCAGTTATTGTATAAAGTGCAGCTTCCTTTGGCGTTGCCAACCATCCTGACAGGTGTCAATCAGACAATAATGATGTCGCTTTCTATGGTTGTCATTGCTGCCATGATTGCTGCCGGTGGTCTGGGAGAAATTGTATTGAAAGGTATTACCCAAATGAAAATCGGACTTGGGTTTGAAGGTGGTATCGCAGTTGTTATTTTAGCTATCATCTTAGACCGTATCACACAAGGAATGGCAGGACGAAAAAATAAGAACTAAACGGAAAGGATAAAATACGTATGAGAATATATAAAATAGTAGGAATAGTATTGTCAGTTATACTTTTGCTGGCTTCCTGTACTAATTCAGACTTAGAGAAAAAGAAAGTAAAAATAGCCTATGCCAATTGGCTGGAAGGTATTGCCATGAGTCATTTGGCTAAGGTGGTATTGGAAGAACATGGATATGAGGTTGAACTGCAAAATGCTGACCTTGCCCCCATCTTTGTATCTATGTCAGGAAAGAAATCTGATGTCTTTCTGGATGCCTGGTTACCAATAACGATGAAAGATTATATGGATCAGTATGGAGACAGCATCGAATTCCTGGGTGAGGTATATGGAGAAGCCCGTGTAGGACTGGTTGTTCCTCAATATGTTACGATCCAGTCTATTAGTGAGCTGGAAGCTAACAAAGACCGTTTTTCTTCCGAAATAGTGGGAATTGATGCCGGAGCAGGGATAATGAAGACGACCGATAAGGCCATTGCTGCTTATGGACTTGATGGGTATACCCTCATGACTTCAAGTAGTTCCACCATGCTGGCTTCTTTGAAAAAAGCGATGGACAAAGGAGAATGGATTGTCATCACGGGGTGGACACCGCATTGGATGTTCGACCAGTTTGACTTGAAATTCTTGGATGATCCGAAGAAAGTATATGGAGACTTGGAAGAAATACATGCTATTGCATGGAAAGGATTCAGTGAGAAAGATCCGTTTGCTGCCGAATTCTTTGGCAACATTAAACTAACGACAGAAGAACTTAGCTCTTTTATGACAGCTATGAAGGATGCCCGGATGGATGAAGAAGAAATAGCCCGCAAATGGAGGATGAACATCGGCAGTTGGTGGATAGTTGGATCCCGAAGTCAGAGAATAAATAGATTGGAGCATTGTGATTCTTAATTTTAAATATAAAATAGACATGAACTCTAGTGGGAAAAAGGGAGTACTGTTTATGTTGGACAGAGTTCATACAATAAAAAAGCAGTAATCTTCTACAAGATTACCGCTTTATATTTATAGGGTATTACTATTATTCAGCACCCCAGTTTTCTCTAGCCAAACGTTTGTAGCTGTTGTAACGCCATTTAGCGTTTTCTTCAGCAGCTTTAAACAGTTCTTCAGCTTCAGCAGGATATTGTTTCATTACAGAAGCGTAACGAACTTCACCCTTCAAGAAACCTTGGAAATCTTCCCAGTTCGGTTCTTTGCTATCCAATTGGAATGGGTTCTTGCCTTCTTCTTCCAAAGCCGGGTTGTAACGCCACAAGTGCCAGTAACCGCACTTAACAGCTTTTTCTTCTTCTTCCTGGCTCTTACCCATACCTGCTTTCAGACCGTGGTTGATACATGGAGCGTAAGCGATAATCAAAGATGGTCCTGAATATGCTTCAGCTTCACGGATAGCTTTCAGAGTTTGAGCTTGGTCAGCACCCATAGCGATCTGTGCAACATATACATAACCGTAAGTAGTAGCCATCAGACCGAGGTCTTTCTTACGTACGCGCTTACCAGCAGCAGCGAACTTAGCGATAGCACCTACCGGAGTAGCTTTAGAAGACTGACCACCTGTGTTAGAGTAAACTTCAGTATCCAGAACGAGGATGTTAACGTCCTTACCGGAAGCGATTACATGGTCAAGACCACCGTAACCGATATCGTAAGAAGCACCGTCACCACCAATGATCCACTGGCTGCGTTTTACAAGATATTGTTGCAGTTCAGCGATTTGTTTGCAGTGGTTACATTTATCCTTGTTAGCTTCAACAACCGGAATGATCTTAGCAGCCAATTCCTTAGTCTTGTCCGCATCCAGCATATTGTTGATCCATTCAGCGAACAGTTCTTTCACTTCAGCAGGAGTGCAATCAGCAGCAATAGCCTCGTTCATCACTTTCACGAGACGAGCACGCATCTTTTCGTTAGCCAGTTCCATACCCAAACCGAATTCACAGAAGTCTTCGAACAGTGAGTTAGCCCAAGCAGGACCGTGTCCGTTTTCGTTTGTAGTATACGGAGTAGAAGGAACAGAACCAGAGTAGATAGAAGAACATCCGGTAGCGTTAGCAACCATTTCACGGTCACCGAACAATTGAGAAATCAATTTCACGTACGGAGTTTCACCACAACCAGAGCAAGCGCCGGAGAACTCAAACAACGGAGTAGCGAACTGTGAGTTCTTCACGTTAGCCTTGATATCAACAAGATGTTGTTTAGTCTTCACGTTTTCAGCACAGTAAGTCCAGTTTTCAGCTTGAGCCAATTGGCTTTCGAGGTGTTTCATTGTCAATGCTTTGCCACCCTTCTTCGGATTACCCGGACAGATGTCAGCACAGTTACCGCAACCCAGACAGTCGAGAACGTCCACCTGGATACGGAATGTCATACCGTCGAATGCTTTACCTACAGCTTTCAGTTGTTCGAACTTAGCACCCTTCTGCTCTTCAGCGTCGAGTACGAACGGACGGATAGAAGCGTGAGGACAAACGTATGCACACTTGTTACACTGGATACAGTTTTCAGCATTCCATTCAGGAACGAATGCAGCTACACCACGTTTTTCGTATTTAGCAGTTCCTTGATACCAAGTACCGTCTTCGATACCCTTGAATGCAGATACTGGCAACAAGTCACCGTCTTGTGCATTGATCGGACGAACTACTTCGTTGATGAATGCAGGATCGTTGTTTTCAGCTTTTGCGTCATCCGGAAGGTTAGCCCAAGCAGGATCAACAGCCAAAGTCTTGTATTCACCACCACGGTCAACGGCAGCATAGTTCTTGTTAACAACGTCTTCACCCTTCTTGCCGTAAGACTTAACGATGAATTTCTTCATCTGCTCAACAGCTTGTTCTACAGGAATAACGCCTGTGATACGGAAGAATGCAGATTGAAGGATTGTGTTGGTACGGTTACCCAAACCAATTTCTAGTGCAATCTGTGTTGCGTTGATATAGTATACAGAAATGTTGTTCTGTGCGAAATATTTCTTAACCTTGTTAGGCAGGTTCTTAGCCAGTTCTTCACCTTCCCAAATTGTGTTTAATAAGAAAGAACCGTTCTTACGCAAACCACGAGTTACATCGTACATGTGCAGGTAAGCCTGAACGTGACAAGCAACGAAGTTCGGAGTATTTACCAGATAAGTAGAACGGATTGGATTGTCACCGAAACGCAAGTGAGAACAAGTGAAACCGCCCGACTTCTTAGAGTCATAAGAGAAGTAAGCCTGGCAGTGTTTGTCAGTGTTGTCACCGATAATCTTTACAGAGTTCTTGTTAGCACCTACTGTACCGTCAGCACCCAAACCGTAGAATTTAGCTTCGAACATACCTTCGCCGCCTAAAGCGATTTCTTCTTTTTGAGGAAGAGAAGTGAAAGTAACGTCGTCTACGATACCGATAGTGAAGTGGTTCTTCGGCATTGGCATAGCCAAGTTTTCGAATACTGAAAGGATTTGAGCAGGAGTAGTATCTTTTGAACCCAAACCGTAGCGACCGCCAACGATAACCGGAGCATTTTCTGCACCGTAGAAGCAGTCTTTAACGTCAAGGTAAAGAGGTTCGCCGTTAGCACCCGGTTCTTTAGTACGGTCAAGAACTGCGATAGTTTTAGCAGTCTTAGGTACAGCAGCCAAGAAGTGTTTAGCAGAGAACGGACGATATAGGTGTACGGCAACCATACCCACTTTTTCGCCGTTTGCTACCAGGTAGTCGATAGCTTCGCGGGCAGCTTCTGTTACAGAACCCATAGCGATAATTACGCGTTCTGCATCTTCTGCACCATAGTAATCGAACAAACCGTATTTACGACCTGTGATCTTAGAAATTTCATTCATGTATTCTTCTACGATAGCAGGAACTGCTTCATAGTAGTTGTTGCATGATTCACGATGTTGGAAGAAATGGTCAGGATTTTCAGCCATACCACGAGCTACCGGTTTCATCGGGTTCAGTGCGCGGGCACGGAATTCAGCCAAAGCTTCTTGGTCGATCAGCGGAGCAAGATCATCATTTTCCAACATTTCAATCTTTTGGATTTCGTGAGATGTACGGAAACCATCGAAGAAGTTCATGAACGGAACGCGAGATTTGATGGTAGCCAAGTGAGCAACACCAGCCAAATCCATAACTTCCTGTACAGAGCCTTCAGCCAACATAGCAAAGCCAGTCTGACGAGCTGACATTACGTCTTGGTGGTCACCGAAGATACACAATGCGTGAGAAGCCAATGTACGAGCAGACACATGGAATACGCAAGGCAAGAACTCACCGGCAATTTTGTACATGTTAGGGATCATCAGGAGAAGACCCTGGGAAGCAGTGTAAGTAGTAGTCAACGCACCAGCCTGAAGAGAACCGTGAACTGCACCGGCAGCACCACCTTCAGATTGCATTTCCTGTACTAATACTGTTTCGCCGAAGATGTTCTTACGTCCTGCGGCAGCCCATTCGTCTACGTACTCAGCCATAGTCGAAGAAGGAGTGATGGGGTAGATAGCTGCTACTTCAGAGAACATATACGAGATATGCGCTGCAGCTTGGTTACCATCACAAGTGATGAATTTCTTCTGTTTAGTCATAACTAAATTAAATATTTAAGTAAATAAATCTTTTAATATAAAAAGCCGAACATCCAGAGAGGTATCTGGTTGCCCCGACCTATTTCAGCCTTATGCAACGCGTACGTTACATTCGGATTGTTCTTGATCTTTGCGCCTTCCTGGCAAATTTTGAACGGCATTACTTCGTCTACCATAAAAGAGACGTTTTTATCTCCTTTATGTACCTTATGGTCTTTCCATAAAGAATTTGCAAAGAATGTGTCGAGCACATCCTGCTCTTCCACTTTCACCGGATAGATGGAATACATCAGGTTGGAGTTGTGCATCATTATCTTTGAAGGTTTTTTAGGGAATTCTTCCCCTTTCGGATAAACCAGATTAATGAGTCGCGCATCTGCCAGATACTTGATATAGTTCATCACCGTGGCGCGAGATGTCTGTATGTCGCTTGCCAGTTGGCTCACATTTGGAGCTTTCGGCCCGTCGACAGCGAGCAAATATAGCAATTTTTTTATCTTTGAAAGATATTTCAGTTCAATTTGTTTGATGAGAAGTATATCTACTTCCACCATCATGTTCATCGTTTTCAGCAGATTCTCCGAAAAGTTACGTTTTTCAAGGAAGAACGGATAGAATCCGTGGTGCAGATAATCCTGAAAATAATCCAACGGACGGACTTTGGAGAGTACTCCTTTGGCAATCTGTTCGTGAGTGCTAAGAATTTCTTCGAGGCTATATGCCTGAATTTCATGCCTGTTTGCAAGTTTAGGAATTCACGGAAAGAGAATCCACGCAGGTTATAGCTCTTGGCGATATCACGTAATTCAAGATTTTCTTCTTTCAGTCGCATCACGGACGAGCCGGTGAAGACAATTTTCAGGTTAGGAAAACGGTCGTAACACATGCGTAACTCTTTGCTCCATTCCGGATGTTTGAACACCTGGTCGATCAACAATACTTTTCCGCCACGTTTCTGAAATTCGTTGGCGAAGTCTACAATGCTGTGGCCCGAGAAATAGAAGTTGTTCATGTTGATGAACAGACAGGAACGGTCGTTCCCGAATTTCTCTTTGGCGTATTGGAGAAGGAAAGTGGTTTTTCCTACGCCACGTGTCCCTTTGATACCAATCAGGCGGTCGCTCCAGTCGATCTCGTCCATAAGATCGCGGCGAACGGGGGCATTGGTGTGCTCAACGAGGTAGGCGTGTGTGCGGTAGAATGATTCCATTTCAGTTCTTTGTTTTTCGGGTGGCAAATATACTGCTTTTTTTAGGATTTGCAAAGTAGAGATGGCAAAATTGTGTGTTTAATTCCAACTTTCTGTTATTGTAGTCATTCCTGACTATTTCCTGTATATATTTGCAGAATAAAGTTTTGAATTCATTTGAAATGACAAAAAAGGCTCTTTATATATTCAATCCGGAACATGACTTGGCGTTGGCTAGCGGTGAAACGAACTATATGGCTCCGGCTTCGGCCAGACGTATGGCTTCCGAGTTGGCTTTGCTTCCGATGTGGTATGTAGAGGAGGGGAGTGCTGTATTAGCTTCTTCCGCCTATAATCTCGGCTATGTGAAGAAGATACAGGAATTATTAGGACTTTCGGTTGATTTGATGACAGAGCCGGAACTTGCTATTGAACCGAATTTGGATATTCGTCCTTGGGGGTGGGATGTAGCTTTGCGGAAACGGCTTTCAGGGCTGGGCGTGGATGAAGCCCTGTTGCCTTCTATGGAGCAATTAAACGGTCTGCGGGAATACTCCCATCGTTCTAAAGCCGTCTCATTGCTTCCGGAATTACAACTGAATGAATATTTCTGCGGAGAATCTTATTATTTGAAGACACAAGAAGAATGGAAAACCTTTGTGGAAGAGCGGGAATGCTGCCTGTTGAAAGCTCCGCTTTCGGGAAGCGGTAAAGGCTTGAACTGGTGTAAAGGCATATTTACTCCTTTTATATCCGGTTGGTGTACGCGTGTGGCTGCTTCGCAGGGTGGAATCATTGCGGAACTATATATAATAAGGTAGAAGACTTTGCCATGGAGTTTTATTCCGATGGTACAGGTGAAGTGACATTTATGGGATATTCCCTCTTCCATACCGGAAAGAGTGGAATGTATGAAGGGAATCGTTTGCTTTCTAATGAGGCAATCTGGAAACAACTTTCGCAATATGTCCCTTCAAAGGTTCTGACGGATTTGGAGAACTGTTTGAAATATAGACTTTCTGCGTTGGTAGGAACCGTTTATAAAGGTTATCTTGGGGTTGATATGATGATTTGTCGGTTTCCGGAAAATGAAAAGCCGGTTTTTCGGATTCATCCCTGTGTGGAAATTAATCTGCGCATGAATATGGGAGTTGTTGCGCGTTTTTTATATGACCGTTATGTACGTTCTGGTTCAACAGGGCGTTTTGTGATTGATTATCATCCTTCGGAAGGTGAAGCCTTGCAGGAACATGAACGAATGTCCGCAACTTATCCGTTGGAAATCAGGGAAGGTAGAGTGTACTCCGGTTATTTACCTTTGGTTCCTGTTCATAGGAGAAGTTGCTATCGCGCATGGATATGGGTAACTCCTGATAATATTTAACTTTATCTGTTCACACCAGCCAGCGACTGATATTGCGTTTTTCCGCACTGAACTCTACCCCGATCTTTATCACTTCACGTCCGTCTGCCTGATACGGTATCAGATAGCCTTTATCGTCGATCTGCTTCAATGCCGCTTCTGCTGTGTCATGCAGCTTGAATTCGAAGACATAGATATATTTAGGTGTTTTCACTACGGCATCTGCACGACCGCGGGCGCTGCGTACTTCGGCATCGGTGAACTGTCCCATAAGTTTGAAGACAATATAGAAAACTACTTGGTAGTGACGCTCTGTCTGCTCGTTCAATTCGTAGGTGAAATCGGCAAAGAAGGCTTGCAGGCGGGTAAGAAAGGCATCGTAGTCTCCCGAACGAAGTTCTTGTACAAACTTGCCGATGTAAAATCCTTGGTCACTGTTTCTCACTCCGGTGTAAAATGGAACCAGGAAATTAATGAAGCCGTAGCGGACTTCATCATTAGGAAATTGCAATAGATAGTTACCAAATTCCCTATCGAAATCTTTTATCGTCAGATAGCCACTTTGGTAAATTAACGGAATCGGATTATTGGAATCTACACGATATTCGGAGAACATGGAAGACGGTGCTTCGATCCCGTCAAGCAAAGTACGCAGGTCGTATTCGGTTTCTTGCAGCATCTCGACGAGGAAAGTCGGTGTGCCGGTCTGGAACCAGTAATTGTCGAACACTTTTGATTTCAGGACATTCAGTACACTGAACGGGTTGAAGATACCTACTGAATTAATGCAAAAATGATAGCCATCGTAGAGACGTGTCATTCGTTGTACCGCGTCATCATAAGAAATGGAATTATTGGCTGCCAGTATCTTGATTTCCGGCTGGAAGGTATCCAATAATTCTTGAAGAGTGATGCCGCAAAGGGTTCCGTAATCGGGCCATAAAGTGATGTCCTGCAATTGGTTGAGGTCACTGAATACACTTACTTGTGAGAATTTCGTTACTCCTGTGAGGAAGACGAAACGTAGGTAGCGGTCGGCACTTTTCAATACTCCGTAAAAGGCTTTCAGAGTTTTACGGTATTCATCCAGTAAGACATCATTGCCTAAAGCTTGCAATAGAGGTTTGTCGTATTCGTCTACCAGAACTACGACGCTGCTACCGGTTTGTTCGTAGGCACGACGGATGACGCCGGAGAAACGACCGGAAAGAGTGTTCTCGTCTATTCCTTTGCCATATTGGATTTCCCATAAGGTGAGTTGACGGCTGAGGATATCATAAAGTCTTTCTGGGGAATCGTACTTCTCGGCATTTAAATCCAGATGCAGCACAGGATGCTTTTCCCATTTCGTTTCCAGTTTTTCAATGGCAAGCCCTTCGAAGAGTTCTTTCTTTCCTTCAAAGTAGGCTTCAAAGGTAGAGAGAAGAAGACTTTTACCAAAACGGCGTGGACGACTCAGGAAGTATGGAGTAGATGTATAAGCTATTTTCCATACAAGCTCTGTTTTATCTACATATAGATAATCGCCCTTACGAAGTTTCTCAAAGGTCTGTATCCCGATAGGGAGTTTACGAAGCAGGTCATTCATTGTTATTTTCCTTTTAGTGGTTCAAAGATAATCATTATTTTCGTAATATTTCGTTTTCAATATCTCAAAGAACGGGCGTTATAATTTTGTTTAACTGGAAAATTATCATTTAGCTCATTCTTGCACGGTTTTCACCACAGAGGACACGGAGGACACAGAGGTGAATTTGTTTTATGACTTACGGTTGTGACCCTAATTTTAATGCGTAATCCTCCTCTATAAAGTTGAAAAAACATGAAAACATCTGCCACCTGCAACCAAACGCATGTAATACAGTAGTTAATAAGTAGTTAGAACGTGGCAGATACCTGCGACAGATAGGTTGCAGATAAAGTATCTGCAACACAGTATAAACCTTACATAAACTAATTCTCCATGAGTGCAAAAGTTTATTGTATACATTAACTTCCCGTTTCCAGGCGGGGAACTGTCGTTTCCGGCATTAGAAATTACAGTTTCCACGGCAGGAAACGAGAGTTTCTAAGGCGGGACACTACAGTTTCTAGGTAAGGATTGTACTGTACTGGATTTAGTTGACAACTTCGTTTGTTATACCTAAGTTAGTTAACTCAATATATTTTAAAACCTAAATAAGTTTACTTGTCCCTTTGTAATTCCTTAATAAGTTGTCATATTAAAGATGTTGCAAACATATGTATCTTTTCTTATAAATGCAAGACTTCGGGCTGTAAACTTCATTAAACAACAAAAACTCTTCGCTCGGGGATCGCCCTCGCGGCAAGGGGCGGGAGCACCCGTCCCGACGAGCGGGACTTCAACTACCTTTTTCCGCGTACTTACGAATATGTTCCATCGGTGTTTTCATTTGTATACCTTGATGGGGTCGAACATAATTGTATGCATATATGGCGTCGCTTATACGTTTATCCAACTGTTCAAAGCTGTCATCTTCGCAGTCAAACAACCACCCATTCTTGATCGTGTTATTCATCCGTTCAGCCAGGGCATTATGTAGCGGATCTCCACACTGCGTCATACTAATATTGATATGATGTTTCTTGAGCATATCCACATACAGGTTTGAGCAGTATTGCACTCCCCGGTCAGAATGGTGTATGAGACTACTCAAATCAACATTGTATCTGTTGTAAAAGTCTATAGCCATCCTCAGTGCCTTTAAGGGACCTTCCGCTTCAAGTGTTTTGCACAGGGCATATCCAACTATCGCCCGACTGCCCGCATCGGTAAGAAGAGACAGGTAAGCCCATCCCTGGTACGTGGCAACATAGGTTATGTCCGCTACAACCATTGAACCGAATGTGTCAGCTACAAATTTAGGAGTAACATTTAGCAAGTCCGGATAAATGTAATAATTATGATTAGAATTTGTTGTCTTTGGTCTCACATGTCTGACACGTTGACACAGGCCATTAGCACGAAAAATATTATAGCATTGATCACGCCCAATGACCATCCTGACACCAAACTTGCGGAGACAGCATGCATAGAGTTCACGTATACCAGCCTTAGGCATAAGTTTACGTAACTCATTACAATACAACACAATGCTTGATGTGAGGATGTCTATTTCCTTTTTTCTGTTGACATGCTTATAATAACCTTGTCTGGTTATGCCGAAGTAATCACAGAGGAACTGTAGCCTACCGCGCATATGACGGGCAGAGTTCCCCTGTGACAAGGTATCGATTACTTGGCATCGGAGTTTTTTCGAACCTTGATGTGATAGGTTGACTCAGCAAGATTTATTAATTCCTCACAAGCTTCATGACGAAGACTTTCCTCCTGAAGAGCACGCTGAAGTTTGCGATTTTCGGCACGCAATGCAGCGAGTTCTTTCTCCAGTTCATTGAGAGACTCAGCAGAGTATTTGTTGAAAGAGGGGTGGTCTGTACTCATAACTTTATCATTTATATGATACTTATCAAGCCAAAGAATCAGCAGACGACGGCAAATACCGGTACGTTTGGCAAACTGATACTTCGTTTCCGAAGTAGATAAATACTCACGAATATAAGACATTCGTTCGGATTCTGTGTAAGGAGTGTACTTCTTTTTTAATTCTTTCATGGGAATTTCGCATTTAAGAAGTGTCAACTTATTTAGTACACTACAGATACTGTCGTTTCCCCGTAGAGACACTGTCATTTCTCCATAGAGTGATCCCAATTATCCCATAGCTTTGCATAAAGGAATCAAGGCTTTTTCTTTGATTATATAACGTGTTGCAGATACTTTATCTGCAACCTATCTGCCACAGGTATCTGCCACGTTCTAACTACTTATTAACTACTGTATTACATGCGTTTGGTTGCAGGTGGCAGATGTTTTTATGTTTTTCAGGTTCTTCGTCAAATTTGGTGGTAATCTCTTTTTTATTTCGATGGTTTTCCTCTTCTTCTTTCTTAATCCTATAAAAAGTTGTAGATATGTTTGCTTTTTAG
>NZ_QTMZ01000018.1:0-120989 GCF_003602935.1 Bacteroides sp. AM54-2NS | reverse complement strand
GGAATAGTGGCTTTCTCCTCTAAATAAAGAATAAAGCAAGTATCCTGAGAAACATGATTGACTAGGGTAAAGTAATCAAGGATTCCTGAAG
This sequence comes from Bacteroides sp. AM54-2NS, assembly GCF_003602935.1. Lineage (NCBI taxonomy): Bacteria > Pseudomonadati > Bacteroidota > Bacteroidia > Bacteroidales > Bacteroidaceae > Bacteroides > Bacteroides sp. AM54-2NS. The sequence goes on along the minus strand of NZ_QTMZ01000018.1, from coordinate 120,898 downwards.
GCAAGAACAAGCTTAAAGAAGCAACAGGATCAATCGTTTGGGAAGAGGATGTTTTCATGATGCAAAAATAAGAATTTTAACGCAATCCCCCAAGGTTTCAGACTGAGCCAAAATAACCTACCACATGTTTCTTTTCTAATATCGAGCCGGGATATAAAATAGCTGAATGGAAAAGGCCGATTTCTTCGATGAAATGGGGGAAAAAATAAAATCCTCCACATAAAATGCAGAGGATTAAGTGATCGCGACAGGATTCAAACCTGTAACCGGCTGATCCGTAGTCAGCTACTCTATTCAGTTGAGCTACGCGACCATTATTTCGTTTTAACGGGTGCAAAGATACGGACTTTTCCCGAACTAGCAAGCTTTTCAACGACTTTTTTTGTAGAAAATTATTCTATGAACCGATAATTGAATAGTTGCCAACCTATACTTAGTCCGACATTCCACTCCCTTTTCGGTGAGCTATAATGATTTACATATGCAGAGATGTCTCCAAAAGGTAATTGACATACAACAGAAATTTCTCCTAAATATTCAAACTTGGAGAAAGCTTTTCCATAATATGCTTTATTCAACGAGTTTTTTTCGATTGGATAAATGGGCATAAAGCCATAAAATTCTCCCCGAAGATGGAACATTTGGTTTAAACGGTAAATAGGCCGAATACCGGCTCCCACAAATTGATTGGCACGAAAGGCTTCGTTGTAGGTCAATTTACTGTGTAGCGTGGGCGAAAACTCTCCAGCCTGCATCATTGTGGCCGTATAGTTCTCGGAAAAGTTTTTAGAGGCATATAATGCCTTCAAATACCACCCTAAAACCCAATGTTCACTCATATTATGATATTTCTCTTTCATGTATGATAATTGCAACCATGAGTGATGGTCTTTATTATTGTTGTTGGTGGTACTTCCTTCGCCCGGGTAGAATCGTTCTTTTCCAACGAAGATCTGGGCAACAAGAGCTTCTCTGTATCCACGTGTGGGGTATTGTTTAGAATTTAGGGTACTTCCATTAAAGCTGATTGATCCACCGAATAAATCATAGCGACTTTTGTCAAATTTGTCATTTCCAAAGTCAATGACGCTTTTCTGAAAATATTTATCTTCTATTTTCGCAATTCCGACCCCAAACTCTGCTCGCTTGCTCGAAAGGAAAGGTAAGCCGACCTGCAATTTTAAGAAACGTTCGTCTTTCTGATTAAAGGCGGGTTTGTTATTTCGCGAGAAAAGTTTGTCTTTCTTGAAATAGTCGAAAGTACTGATTGAGCCTATAAGGCGGTATGAGGTAGGAATGGCAGTGGCGAAGTCAATTTTTGCCATAAACTGCACGTTATTATATACTTTTCCGAGTTGCCCGTCAAGGATAAACTCTTTGGCATAGTAGTTTAAATCCTGATAGCTAAGCCCCAGATAGATCTGATTGGAGTTGGAAGTGGATATATTTCCTCCCAACCGCACAGCAAAATTATTTTCTAATTTCACCTTTAAATGTAGATCGTAGGTGTCGTCTTCCGGATTATAAATTGCATGCGGTATAATTTCGGAAATCATTTTATCAGATAACAATCGGAAATAACCTTGTTTTAAATCCTCATAAGTGAATTCTTTGTTATCTGATTTATGAAATTCTCTTTTAATATATACTTGTTGTTGTGGATTAGCTCCGTCGATGATGATATTTTTAAAGCGTAGCTCCGGAAAATTACTCCGGTATACCATTCTTCTTAAACGTATATTGTCCAGATTTACACGCCGATGGATACGACTTTTGATTGAATCCATCATGCTGATGGTTCGATTATATCCTATATCGTGTAATTCGTCAATGCGTTGAAAATCCATTAGATTGACATTGTCATATTTGAACGTCATTAAAATCCCCATGGAGTCCGGAATGGAATAGTCGGTTTTCTGCATCACCATATTTTCAATTTGACTCATGAGGTCATTTTCTTTGGGTTTAGTGGGATTGGTTGACACGACGCTTCCTATGATGACATCCGGATGAAAATCATCTCTCATGACATCTGTAGGAAAGTTATTATAAATACCTCCGTCATAGGCTAATACATTGTCTATTTCAATAGGTTTAAACATGAATGGGAAGCTCATGGAAGCTCTGACGGCATCTCCTAAATCTCCTTCCTTCATGACTAATTGTTTCTTGTTGTATACATCGGACGCAATGCAACGGAAAGGAACAAAAAGTTTATCAAAATCTCCCTTACAAGCGGCTGTGGCACGTGCATATAGGTCTACAAAAACGAGATTCATTTGAATCGGATTGACAACACTGGTAGGCAGGAATTGAGGTTTCAAACTTTTCAGTGAGTCCTTGAATGAAAAACGAATATTGAAGAATTCGGGAGTGGGAAGATTCTTTTTGAAGTGATATACATATTTCTCTTCCACTTCTCCGGAATACCATCGTTTAAAGTCTTCCGACTTGAGAAGTTCTACCATGTCGTCAGGAGAGTATCCCATGGCATATAAAGAACCGATAATGGCTCCCATAGAAGTGCCTGCAATGTAATCAATAGGAATGTTGTTTTCTTCCAAAGCGCGAATGATACCGATGTGTGTCATCCCTTTGGCGCCACCACCGCTTAATACAAGTCCTACTTTTTGGGCATGGATAGCCGGAATAATCAGCCATAAAGTAATTAACACTAAAAAAATCTTTCTCATAACCCAAATCAAACAATTGAATTTTTTGTCTATTAAGTGTTCAAATATATACAATACTTTTCAATTAATCGATATTTTACCGATCGTTTTAAATTGAAAAAGAGCATTACAACGTGTATTTAACGTTGAATGCTCTTTCTTGAAGTATGTGTAATGTTTAAAGGGGCGATATTAAATCAATTCTATGCTACGTTTTACGAAGTTATTCAAAGCTTCACCTCTTAGCATATTGTTTTGCAATAAGGCCAAATCGATCAGCTGGCGGATAACTTTATTATTGCTTGCGTAGCTGATAAAGATAGCTTCTTTCTTACCTTTCAGATCATCCCACTTCTTATCCAGATTGTTTAGTTCATCTTTTTCTGATGTGGGGATTTCTTCTTCTTTTTTATCCTTTTGCTTGTCTTTCAACTCATTGCGTTGTTTGTTGACATTGTCCATTTCAGAAAGTATCGGAGCTACTTCTGCCTGGCAAGCGCTTTCTTCTTCATTCAATACCTGTTTTATCAACTTATGGTCTGAATTAAGAATTAGATTAAACATATCAGGCATTTCACCATAGAAACTCATTCCGGCCTGAATATTCGCCATTTCTTTCATACGACGCATATATTCGCTTTGAGTAATCATGACTGGAGCTGAATTTTCTCCTAATGCCTGTGTCATGACATTGAATTCAACTTTATCCATTTTAGGCAATTGACTCTTGAAGGCTGTTGTGATTGCATCCTGTTTATTGGCTTCCAACGTTTCACCTTTCTTATCTTCTTTTACAATAAGATTGTCAACAACATCACTGTCTACACGAGTGAAACGGGATTTTTCAAGTTTTTGTTCCAGCATGCTCACCATAGCTACATCCAACTGGCCATCCATGAGCAAAACATTGTATCCTTTGTTGGTGGCAGCTTCAATATAACTGTATTGCTCATCCTTGTTATTTGCATACAGATAAATTAGGTTTCCATCTTTATCTGTCTGATTATCTTTAATAAGGGTCTGGTACTCTTCAAATGTATAATGCTTGTCATTTGTATCGGTGAAAAGGGCAAATTTTTGCGCTTTATCATAGAAATCCTCTTGTGTGAGCATTCCGTAATTGATAAATATTTTTAAATCATTCCACTTCTCCTCAAACTGCTTACGGTCATTCTTGAATATAGACTGTAAACGGTCGGAAACCTTCTTTGTGATATAAGTTGAAATCTTCTTCACGTTCGAGTCGCTTTGCAAATACGAACGGGAAACGTTCAACGGAATATCCGGAGAATCGATTACGCCATGTAACAAAGTCAGGAAGTCCGGCACAATACCTTCAACCGAGTCTGTAACATATACCTGATTGCAATATAACTGAATCTTATTCTTATTTAATTCAATATTGCTCTTTACCTTCGGGAAATAGAGGATACCGGTCAGATGGAATGGATAATCAACATTCAGGTGAATCCAGAATAGTGGTTCATCAGACATTGGATATAGCTTACTATAGAATGATTTGTAATCTTCATCCGAAAGTTCGCTAGGTTTACGTGTCCACAAAGGAGTGGTATCATTGATTATATTATCTTCGGCTGTTTCTACTTGTTTGCCGTCTTTCCATTCTTTCTTTTTCCCAAATGCAATGGGAACAGGAAGGAAGCTGCAATATTTCTTCAGAAGCTCGGAAATACGTGCTTCTTCGAGAAATTCTTTGCAGTCATCATCAATGTATAAGATGATGTCTGATCCACGATCGGCTTTTTCTATTTCTTCAATAGTGAATTCAGGGCTGCCATCACAAGTCCATTTTACGGCTTGTGCACCGTCTCTGTATGATTTAGTGATAATTTCCACTTTCTTTGCAACCATAAAAGCAGAGTAGAAGCCAAGTCCGAAATGTCCGATAATGGCATTTGCGTCATTCTTGTATTTCTCCAGGAAGTCGTTAGCTCCTGAAAAAGCTATTTGATTGATGTACTTTTCAATTTCCTCTGCAGTCAAACCGATACCACGGTCAGAAATAGTAATGGTATCTTTGCCCAATTCAACGTGAACGGTTAAATCACCCAGTTCACCCTTAAATTCGCCAATAGAAGCAAGCGTATTCAGCTTTTGAGTGGCGTCTACTGCATTGGATACTAACTCGCGCAGAAAAATCTCATGGTCACTGTACAAAAACTTTTTAATGATAGGGAAAATGTTCTCTGTTGTAACCCCAATATTACCTTTTTGCATAATACGTATATTTTTTAGTTTATCTATTGATTAATTTTAATTGATGTTTGTTCAGATAGAGACAAAAAAAATGCCAGACCCGAAGGTCTGACATTATGGCATATTATTTTATTTTCTTATTCAGGAAATAATATTATTCCGGAGTGACAACTTTCATCTCCAATTCACCTTTTTCTTCATTGAGAGATACCTGAATAGTATCTCCCTCCTTCAAAGAGGAGGAAATGATGAGCTCGGATAAGCCATCCTCCAGATAAGTTTGAATTGCTCGCTTCAAAGGACGGGCGCCATATTGTACGTCATATCCTTTGCCGGCGATAAATTCTTTCGCCTTATCTTCAATAACAAGCTTGTAACCAATAGATTCTATTCTATCATACAATCCTTTCAGCTCTATGTCTATAATCTTTGTTATTGCTTCCAGAGAAAGCTGGTCAAACGTGATTATCTCATCTACACGATTGATGAATTCGGGCGCGAATGATTTGTTTAGAGCTTTTTGTATTACGCTTCGCGAGAATTCCTTATCATCCAGGCGGCTTTGTGTCGCAAAACCAACGCCACGTCCAAATTCTTTCAGCTGACGGGTTCCTATATTGGAAGTCATGATAATAACAGTATTTTTGAAATCTACCATTCTGCCATAACTGTCAGTCAGACGACCTTCATCCATAACCTGAAGCAAGATGTTGAACACATCCGGATGTGCTTTTTCTATCTCATCAAGCAATACAATCGAGTATGGTTTACGGCGCACTTTTTCTGTCAGCTGACCACCTTCTTCATATCCTACGTATCCCGGAGGTGCTCCAACCAGGCGTGAAACAGTGAACTTTTCCATATATTCACTCATATCTATACGAATCAGTGCATCAGCAGAACCAAACATGTATTTGGCTAACTCTTTTGCTAAGTGAGTTTTACCAACTCCTGTCGGGCCTAAGAACATAAATGTGCCAATTGGCTTATTAGGATCTTTTAGCCCTACACGGCTTCGCAAAATAGCTTTAACCAGTTTTTCTATTGCTGTATCTTGTGCGATGACTTTAGCCTGCAAATCTTCTTTCATACCTGCGAGCTTGATACCTTCAGCTTGTGCCATCCGTTGTACCGGAATGCCTGACATCATTGAGATGACATTGGCAATTTCTTCTGCATCAACAGTTTGCCTGTTTTCCTTCAGATTGGCTTCCCATTCTTTTTTCATCTCATCCAATTGGACAGAAAGCTCTTTTTCTTTATCACGGAAGCTGGCTGCAAGTTCGAAATTCTGCGATTTCACAGCTTCGTTTTTCTTGCTTTTGGCTTCTTCGATCAGTTTTTCTTGTTCTTCTATCTCTTTGGGCACATTGACATTGGTAAGATGTACACGTGAACCGGCTTCGTCTAAAGCGTCAATAGCTTTATCAGGGAAATTACGATCTGTGATATAGCGGTCTGTCAGCTTGACACATGCTTCCAATGCTTCATCCGTATAATACACATTGTGGTGGTCTTCATATTTATCCTTGATATTACGCAAAATCTGCAAAGTTTCGGCAGCGGTAGTCGGTTCTACTATTACTTTTTGGAAACGACGTTCCAAAGCGCCATCTTTCTCAATGTTCTTACGATATTCATCAAGAGTGGTAGCACCGATACATTGTATTTCTCCTCTTGCCAATGCCGGTTTTAGCATATTGGCAGCATCCATAGAACCTGCCGCAGAGCCTGCGCCTACAATCGTGTGGATTTCATCAATGAATAATATTACATTCGGATTTTTCTGTAATTCATTGAGAATGGAACGAATACGTTCCTCAAATTGTCCACGATATTTGGTTCCTGCTACAACAGCAGTCATATCAAGAGCAACCACTCGTTTATCAAACAGAATCCGCGAAACCTTTTTCTGAATGATTCTTAATGCAAGACCTTCAACAATCGCTGATTTTCCTACACCAGGCTCACCAATCAAAATCGGATTATTCTTTTTGCGGCGGCTTAAGATCTGCGCTAAACGTTCGATTTCTCTCTCTCTGCCGACAACAGGATCCAAGCGTCCTTCTTCTGCCGCTTTTGTCATGTCAGTACCGAAATTGTCAAGTACCGGCGTGTCATTAGACGGCTTTTTTGAAGCGGTTTGTGCCTGTTGGCGTTCGTCCGAACCACCTCTGCCGGAACGGGGAGAGGACATTTCTTCGTCATCATCATCGTCTTCCGTGAAACCCATACCAGAGTTTATATCTGGCTGCAATGTAGCTTGCTCCAGTACTTTCACATAATTTATATCGTTTGCTTCAAGTACAGAAGCGGCCATATTGTTTTTTTCTCTTAAAATAGCCAATAATACATGTTCTGTATCAGCGATGTTACTTTTCATTCCACGAGCTTCTAAAATACACATTTTTAATATCTTTGCCGCATCATTAGATAACGGTACCTCTGCATCAGGCAATAACATATCATCAGCTTCTGCCTTCAGTTGAGCTTCAATCTGTTGCTTTATTGCAGCTAGATTGGTGTTGAGTTTAGACAATATCTCGATAGCTTTTCCTTCACCGTCACGAAGGATTCCCAGAAGCAGGTGCTCAGGGCCTATATACCTACTTCTCAACCGATTCGCTTCTTCCTTACTATAGACGATAATGTCGGAAACTCTTTGTGAGAATTGATTATTCATACTTTTCCTTTTCTTCTAAGGGTTATTCACTGGCAAATATACGCATTAATCAAGTTTGTATTGCAATATTTGCTTTATTTCTTATATCTACAAATGGCGTGCCATAAAAACGGTGTATTTGCATTATATATATAAGGTATAACAAATATCCAGCTCTTTTTTACCAATGTTATCTATCTTTCCATATTATATTTATCGTTTTTATCTTTTTATTTTCGAATTTTAAAGTTTAATGAATTGTCGTCCCGGTCATGCTAAAACTTTCTTTCTAAAAACTTTCGTATATCGCGGAAAAGTAGTACTTTAGCGTGGTTTTTCACAAACCGTAGAATGTATAATTAATAATCATTTTAAATGCTTGAACAAGACAGAATTATAAAGATTAACATCGAGGAGGAAATGAAGTCATCGTACATTGACTACTCCATGTCGGTCATCGTTTCACGTGCCCTTCCGGATGTTAGAGATGGATTTAAGCCTGTTCACCGTAGAATTTTATACGGAATGATGGAATTGGGCAATACTTCAGACAAACCTTATAAGAAATCAGCCAGAATCGTGGGTGAGGTACTCGGTAAGTACCATCCTCATGGAGATTCTTCTGTTTATTTTGCAATGGTGCGTATGGCTCAGGAATGGGCAATGCGTTATCCTTTGGTAGATGGACAGGGGAACTTTGGTTCTGTAGACGGTGATAGCCCTGCTGCTATGCGTTATACAGAAGCTCGTCTTAATAAGTTGGGTGAAGCAATGATGGATGACCTGTATAAGGAAACCGTCGATTTTGAGCCTAACTTTGATAATACGTTGGTAGAACCTAAAGTTATGCCGACACGTATCCCAAATCTTCTGGTGAACGGAGCATCCGGTATCGCTGTAGGTATGGCTACCAATATGCCTCCTCATAATCTTTCGGAAGTAATTGAAGCATGTGAAGCATATATTGATAATCCGAAAATTACAGTAGAGGAACTGATGGAATTTGTCAAAGCACCAGATTTTCCTACTGGTGGGTTTATATATGGTGTGAGTGGTGTACGCGAGGCATATTTGACTGGACGAGGACGTGTAATTATGCGTGCGAAAGCCGAAATCGAAAGCGGACAGACACATGATAAGATCGTAATAACCGAGATTCCTTATAATGTAAATAAGGCCGAACTGATTAAGTATATAGCTGATCTTGTAAATGATAAGAAAATAGAAGGTATCTCAAATGCCAACGATGAGTCTGACCGTGACGGTATGCGCATTGTTATTGACATCAAACGTGATGCAAATGCAAGTGTAGTGTTGAACAAACTCTATAAAATGACAGCTTTGCAGACATCTTTTGGCGTAAACAATGTTGCTTTGGTTCATGGACGTCCAAAAACGTTGAATCTGAGAGATTTAATTAAATATTTCATCGAACATAGACACGAAGTTGTTATTCGTCGTACTCAGTTCGATCTTCGTAAAGCGAAAGAACGTGCGCACATTCTTGAAGGTTTGATTATCGCTTCGGATAATATTGATGAAGTAATTCGTATCATTCGTGCAGCAAAAACTCCTAATGACGCTATAGCAGGCTTGATTGAGCGATTCAACCTGACAGAAATTCAGTCTCGCGCAATAGTAGAAATGCGTTTGCGTCAATTGACAGGTCTGATGCAGGATCAGCTTCATGCGGAATACGAAGAAATAATGAAGCAGATAGCTTATTTGGAAAGTATTTTGGCTGATGATGAAGTATGCCGTCAGGTAATGAAAGATGAATTGTTGGAAGTTAAAACGAAATATGGAGATGAACGTCGTTCTGAAATCGTTTATTCTTCAGAAGAGTTCAATCCGGAAGACTTCTATGCAGATGATCAGATGATTATTACAATTTCTCATATGGGTTATATCAAACGTACTCCGTTGACTGAATTCCGTGCACAAAATCGTGGTGGTGTAGGTTCGAAAGGTACGGAGACCCGTGATGAAGACTTTGTAGAACATATTTATCCTGCTACCATGCACAATACGATGATGTTCTTTACACAAAAAGGCAAGTGCTATTGGCTGAAAGTATATGAAATACCTGAGGGAACGAAGAATTCTAAGGGACGTGCTATTCAGAATTTGTTGAATATTGACTCGGACGATAATGTAACTGCATACTTGCGTGTGAAGAGTTTGGAAGATTCTGAGTTTATTAATAGCCATTATGTATTGTTCTGTACTAAGAAAGGTGTAATAAAGAAGACATTACTTGAACAGTATTCTCGTCCTCGTCAGAATGGTGTAAATGCTATAACTATCCGCGAAGATGATAGCGTAATTGAAGTTCGTATGACGAATGGAAATAATGAAATCATCATTGCAAACCGCAATGGACGTGCAATTCGTTTCCATGAAGCAGCAGTTCGTGTAATGGGACGTACAGCAACAGGTGTACGTGGCATTACGTTGGATAATGATGGTCAGGATGAAGTAGTAGGAATGATTTGTATCAAAGATTTGGAGACAGAATCTGTAATGGTAGTTTCCGAACAAGGATATGGTAAACGTTCTGAAATAGAAGACTATCGTAAGACAAACCGTGGCGGTAAGGGTGTGAAGACCATGAATATTACCGAAAAAACAGGTAAGTTGGTAACAATCAAGTCAGTAACCGATGAAAATGACTTGATGATTATCAATAAGTCTGGTATCACTATTCGTTTGAAAGTGGCTGATGTTCGTATTATGGGTCGTGCTACTCAAGGTGTCCGTCTGATAAATCTAGAAAAACGTAACGACCAGATTGGTTCGGTATGTAAGGTTATGACAGAAAGTCTTGAAGATGAAATTCCGGCAGAAGAAGCAGAAGGAACAATTGTGAGTGATCCAAATGCTGATGCTCCTGATATTGATGATGCAGCAGACGTAAATGAAAACGAAAGCAACAACGAAATCGAGGAATAGACATAATATTAATAATTAATCAAACAACAATCATGAAAAGAGTATTATTTTCGATGGTTTTATTGATGGCTGTTAGCTTCTCATTCGCACAGATGAAAAATGTGAAAGAAGCAAAGAGTATGGCTAATGACGTAAAACCTAATTTTAAGCAGGCTGAGCAGCTTATTAAAGAAGCTATGAAGAATCCTGAAACGAAGGATCTTGCTGACACATGGGACGTTGCTGGATTTATTCAGAGACGTATCAACGAAGAGCAAATGAAAAATGCTTTTTTGAAAAAACCGTATGATACATTGAAAGTGTATAATAGCATTCTGAAAATGTATGAGTACTATACTAAGTGTGATGAATTAGCGGAAATACCTAATGAAAAGGGGAAAGTTAAAAACAAATACCGGAAAGCAAATGCTTCAAGTATGTTGGCTGAACGTCCTAATTTGATTAATGGTGGTATTCAGTATTTTAACTTGGATAAGAATAAAGAAGCCTTGAAATTCTTTGCAACATATGTTGAATCAGCTTCTTACCCAATGTTAGCTGATAAAGAATTGGCTAAGAATGATACTCTTATCCCACAAATTGCATATTATGCTACATTGGCTGCTGATAGGGTAGGTGATAAAGATGCAATTATTAAGTATGCCCCAATGGCTTTATCTGATAAGGACGGAGGTAAATTTGCAATGCAATTGATGGCTGATGCTTATAAAGCTAAAGGTGATACTGTTGCTTGGATTAAATCTTTGGAAGAGGGTATCCTAAAGTTCCCTGGAAATGATTATTTCTTTGCTAATTTGGTTGATTATTATAATAGCTCTAATCAAGCCTCAAAAGCTATGGAGTTTGCTGATAGAATGTTATCTAATGATCCGAATAATAAGTTGTATTTGTATGTAAAAGCATATCTTTATCATAATATGAAAGAATATGATAATGCAATTGAATACTACAAGAAAGCTATTGCGGCTGATCCGGAATATGCAGAAGCATACTCAAATGTGGGTTTGGTATATTTGATGAAAGCACAGGATTATGCTGATAAAGCAACAACAGATATCAATGATCCTAAATATGCTGAAGCACAGGCTGTAGTTAAGAAATTCTACGAAGAAGCTAAACCATTCTATGAAAAAGCTAGAGCTTTGAAACCTGATCAACAAGATTTATGGTTACAAGGTCTTTATAGAGTTTACTATAACTTGAATATGGGACCTGAATTTGAAGAAATTGATAAGCTTATGAAGTAATCGTTTTCAGGAAAATTATAAGTCTTGAAAAAGGAAGGAAGGTTGCTAGAAATAGTAACCTTCTTTTTTATAATCCAGATAATCAAAAAATACATTTGAGGGAATATGCATTTTTTAATTGATGTAAATTAAAAAAGAGCAATGTTATTATATTGCCCCTTTTTAATTAAACATAATATTGATTATTCACCAATCATAAATGCCCATTTTTTGCTTGATCTGATCAGCTGTTAATAACAAGTAATGGTGTATCAGAATGAAAAATCATTTTTCTAGCAATACTTGGATTAAATAACCGAGCAAATATATTCCTTTTGTAAGAAGTCAAAGTGATTATATCTATTTGATTATCTTTGATATACTGATCAAGTCCTTTTAACAAATTATCGTTCATTACTACATCATAATGAATTTCAAGCCCTGGATATTGCTTGTGAAAATATTCTTTTATGCCTGCTAGTTTTATTTCATTCCAGGTATCTTTGGAATCAGTAAGATGTATTAAAGATACAGAAAAATGGAATGATTTCCAAGTATTAAAGAATGCTTCGAAAGCAATTAAATCTCTTTGATCAAAATTGGTAATAAAGGCGATCCGTTTTACTTCACTAAACTGTTTAAATGGTGTGTTTTCGGGAATGGCCAGTACAGCTGTGCGGCTTCTATCAATAACTTCAGCAGTTACACTGCCAATCAAATCGATATCTTTCTGATTCTTTCCCCGAGTCCCCATGATGATAACCATAGGACGCTGTTCCTTAGCATATCTTAAGATTTCTTCTTCTGGAATACCTTCACGTAAGATACAGCTATATTTAATATTGGGAAAATCACCCGATGTGACTTTTTCTTTTATCTTTTCTGATAAGGCATTGAGGTCAGAATGAACTTTCTGAATAATCGTTTTTACGGATTCTTCATCTCCAATTTGGTAATTGAAAACATCTCCATATGGTAATGATGAAGCATATATAGGCGTAAAATAGACGTGCAACAAAATGACTTCAGCATTTTCTGTTTTTGCTAGGTTAAATGCAAATTCACACGCTTTCATCGAATAATTAGAGAAGTCGACGGGAATTAAAATCTTATTTGACTTATTTTCTGTTTTGGGCTCCTTCTCTCCCACTATACTTTCAGACAGCCATGTAGAACTTTCTGTTATTTTCAAAGCACGTGGCAGATCGCTTTCCTTTATGCGTAAACGCACCCCCGAAGAAACAACCGGTTGTATTTGATTTACGTTGTGAATGTATGTTTCTATACCTTCATTTTCCAAGACATTCTTTAAGATCTGCGCTTTGGTGTATGTCAGAATGGCTAGGGTTACTAATTTGTCTTCCATAAATGCACATTTTATAAGGTGAAAACAAATAAGAAATCCCAATTGTTTGATTCAATTGGGATTCAGTTTGTTATATTTTAAACTTGCACAGATTCGGTAGCCTGTTCTTTTTGCATACTCATATTCAATTCATCTAGGATTTTTAAAGCCCGATCAAGAACGGTCGTATCATCCAACATTACAAGCCCACCATCTGGACCGGGCTCAAGATGTATTCCGACACTTTTTCCCTCCTTGAAATTGTGTCCTCCGAAAAAGTTTCGCACTGTATCTACGTGCAAACCAAGTTCGTCTGCTATTCTATGCATGCTACCGCTAGGCAATGAATCTTTAATTTTACGAAGTTCATTAAACGTTATTGTTCTCATGTCTCATAAATTTAATGGTTAATACTATGTGATTTTTTTATCACGCTATAAACTTAAGCAAAAAAAAAGATAAAACAAATTATTTGCTTATCTTTTTTTCTTGAATTTATAAAATCTATTAATGACCTTTATATTACTTCAATAGCGGAAGCTGGTACCCATCCTACTTTTCCATCTTCCAACCGAATTTCTTTCCATTCTTTCATAGAGTTGTCCTTGACGTTTACTTTTCTCCCTTCATGCAGAATAAACAAACTGGTACCACTCTCGCTTGGAGTACTTCGAACTGTTACACTTGGGTTCATTACTATAGCTTCATTTCGATTGACTAAATGTTCTTTTTGTTGTGAAGCAAAAAGATTAGAGCAAATGGTGACAATCAGAAAAACAATTCCTAATATGAAGCCTACTTTCTTTAACACAATCTGTTTAGAGAATATAAAAAAGTAAAGAGCTATAATCAATAGAATAAAGGATACAATACCCCATGTGGCCCATGCATCTACACTCATGCTATTTGTCAGAGATTTGATCCATGAAACAAAGAACACTTCAGGAACAGGCTCAACTTTGTCTATTGTCTTTGCGCGTGCCACTTCAAGATTAGCACGTATATCGCCATTTCCAGGTTGCAATAACAAGGCACGCTCATAATTTAAAACAGCTTTCGCTATCTCTCCTATTTTATAATAACTATTTCCCAGATTGTAATAAACGTCAGCAGCTTCTCCATTTTTTAATAATGCTTCATATATTTGAATAGCTGCTGCATAATCTTCTTTTATATATGCGGAATCGCCTTCAGCTTTTGTGGCATCTTCCAGTGTGTTACTGGAAAATGTGGTGTGTGAAGCGTGGATAGAATCAGCTCCATTGGTTTGTTTAGAATCAATGTTTAACGAATCTTGTGCAAAACAAGTAAGTGACATTGATAATAATATAAAAAATAATATCTTTTTCATGACACAATCTCTTCTGGGTTAATGTTTTATCGAATTCTCCATTTTGCTTATTACTTCTATTGAAGAAGAATAAACTTTATCCATGGCTTGATTTTCATCACCTGGAGCAAACCGGGCAAATTCACAGTCATTCAATGCATTCAGGAATTCTTTGATTAGTTCCTCATTTACTCCATGATTTCTTAGCTTCTCTTCAATATTATCTTTAGATAAACGAGATACCGGAATATTCAGTTTGTCACTTATATATCCCACAGTGCCTTTAAAACTTCATCATAGAAAGCATCTTTCTTATTTTCTGAGAGTAATTTTCCAGCTAACTTCATACGTTTTGTTGCTACTTTATTGGCTTTCTTCGTACGCATTTTAGCTACGTTCGCATTTTCAGCAGCTTGCTTACGATAAATAATAAAGAAAATAATAAAGCAAGAGCCGGAATGATATAGAATAGCCAATATGTCATTGAACCATAGAAGAAACTTCCTTTAGGCTGGAGAGTAACTTCGTTTTGTTTGATGTAACGGATGTCCTCACCTAATACTTTCAAATCCTCTTTATTAGTGAAATTAGCAATTACTTGATCTGCATTACCCGCACCTTTCTCAACGTTTATTACATATTCTTCTGTTTTCAGCGTTTTATAAGATTTGGAGCGAATATCAAAATAACTAAAAGATACTCCTGGAATCTTATATGTTCCAGCATGTCTCGGAATTGCTAAATATTCGATAACCTTATTACCTGTAAGTCCTTCCCGGGTTAATCTGACTTGATTGTCTACTTTGGGATCGTATACTTCAAAATCATCTGGGAATTTAATTTCCGGATTAGAAATTAATTTCAGGTTACCTGTACCGGATATTACTAATTTAATAGTAATAGCATCATTGGTTTTCAGTTCCTTGTTGTTGATAGATGAAGAAATATTGAACTCTCCCACTCCACCGGAGAAATCTGCCGGTTTACCTGCAGGAAGCGGATTTACATTTATTGCTATTTTAGGGGTGGAAATTGATTTTTTTATTTCAATGACATTACTTCCTCCATTGAAGAAAGCATCAAAAGGATCATCAGATTGTACAGGCTTACCGACTGTCATCTGGAATTGAGCAGGATCAATATATAGTTTTCCTGATTGTTGCGGGAAGAGAACGAACTGACGATAAACTGTCGTATAGTAATTACGTCCCTGATAATGTTCCGGAGTCCATCTCGCATTTGTAGTCATTTCGATTTCTTGAGAATGGAAGCCTTTAAAGTCGGGTAACTTTGCATTATTCAGTTGTAAATTGGATTCTCTGGTGTATATTTTATAGGTCAGGACAAATGCTTCCTGTTCGTACACATTCGTTTTACTGGCACTTGCTGTAATAAACAAGTCTTGGTTAGAGACCCCTGTACCAGATGAGGAATGTGTAGAAGAGCTACTGCTACTATTGCTATCACCTTGATCTTGTGGCAATACTTTAATCCTTACTGAATTTGATACCATTTGATCGCCATCAGCAACAATTGAAGCTCCAGGTATTGTATATTCTCCGGCATTATTCGCCATCAATATATATGTGAATGTAATACTACTAGTAGACGTAACATTACCATTTACTATTTGAGTATTACTTTGTTGTGAACGGCTTGGCCCCATCAACACATCAAAACCTTTGATTGATGGTGCCCGGAAATCTTTCACTTTTTGTGTAGTAACAGTATACGACAGCCTGAACTGGTCGCCTACTACCACTGCGTCAGGAGCAGAAGCAGTAAAAGACACTTTATCAGCAAGCATCTGAGTGCTATATGCTATCAATGCCATCAATATAATAATCAGTTTTTTCATTGCTTATGAAATTTATATCATCAACTTTATATTACCAATCTTTTTCTAAGCGACCACCTTGCATAACTTTTTGTTGCTTTTTCACTTTGTCTTGCACATCTTTTTCATCCTGCATTACAGAATTCAGCAATTGTTCAGCATTCTCCTTTGACATCTGGTTATCTTGTTTTTTTTCTGACTTCGGTGGTTGCTGCTGATCTTTCTTTTCATCTTGTTTCTGATCTTTCTGCTTGTCTTTATTCTGATCTTGTTTTTGATCTTGCTTTTGTTGATCTTTATTCTGATCCTGATTTTGGTCTTGATTCTGCTGATTTTGTTGATCTTTCAACATTTTCTGTGCAAGAGCCAAATTGTACCGGGTTTCATGATCGGCAGGATTATTACGCAGTGACATTTTATAGGCGTCCACAGCCTTTGCATAATCTTTACCAGCTTGGAAAAGTACTCCCATATTGTGGTAGATATGGGCGAGCTTCATTTTATCCTTTTCAATTTTGCTGGCCGATACGTATTGTTCCATGGCATCCTGAAACTTTTGCTGTTGCGAAAGAGTATTTCCCAAATTGTACATAGATACTGTAGACTTGGGATTTGCTTCCAGAGCTTTCCGGTAGTTTACCTCTGCGTCAACAAATACACTATCATTAAACAGGCGGTTTCCCTTACGGATATAGTCGCGTTCTGCTTTCTGAGCCGAGACACCGACTGTCGCTAGCAGAAATACAGCGAATAGAATATATTTACTTTTTAACATACGTATAACTATTTCTTATTAGAAAACAGGTGAATGTTCTTAAATAAAGGATTTTTGCGGTCCAAAATTAAGATTTCTGCCAATAACAATAGTAGAATAACCCATGCAATAGCTTGGAATTGTTCGTTAAACTCTGTATATACTTTCGACTCTACATCAGACTTCGCCATTTTGTTCACTTCTTGATTAATAGCTCTTTGGGCTGAATTAGAGTTGTCTACTCGTACATATATACCTTTTCCTTCCTTAGCAATTTCCTGGCACATAGCTTCATTCAAACGGGTAACAATCACATTACCTTCCCGGTCGCGACGATAATCATTCGTACCTTCTACCGGAATGGGGGCACCATCAGGCATACCTACTCCCAATACACTTACTTGAATACCTTTTTCTGCAGCGGCTTTTGCGGCTTCCACTGCACCACCCTCATGATTTTCACCGTCAGTAATAACAATAATAGCACGTCCTACCCCTTCTTGTGGAGTGAAACTACGAGCTGCTAAATTGATTGCTTCCCCGATAGCTGTACCCTGTTTAGAAATCAACGAAGGATTGATGGACTCTAAAAACATCTTAGCGGAAATATAGTCACTTGTAATTGGTAGCTGAGTAAAAGCGTCACCTGCAAATACAATCATACCTACCTTATCATTGTCAAGTTCATCCACTAATCTGGAAATTAGTCTTTTTGCTTTTTCCAGACGGCTAGGTTGTACATCTTGAGCTAACATAGAGTTTGAAATATCCAAAGCTATAATTACCTCTACTCCTTTACGCTTAACCGTTTCCAGCTTAGAACCGAATTGGGGGCGTGCTAATAATACGGAGAACAAGCCAATAGCAACAAAAATAATCCAGAATTTTACATCCGGACGATATTTGGATACATCAGGCATTAATTGAGCCAATAAAGTCGGGTCCCCGAAGCGTCGGATATTCTTTCTTCTCTTGTAGTTGGAATACAAGTAGAAAGCTGCTAAAAAAGGTAATAGCAGCAATAAGTATAAATATGTAGGTTCTCCAAATCGAAACATCTTCTTACTATTTTATGATTGACAAATAACGATTGACAAACATTCTTATGGAATTTTTTTGAGTACCGAATTGCGTAATAGTACTTCCAACAAAACACAGAGGAAAGCAGCTAGGGCAAACCAGTGATACTCTTCGTCTCGTTTACTGTACTCTTTTACGTTCAGTTTCGTCTTTTCCAGTTTATCAATTTCTTCATATACTTCTTTTAGTTTCGAGTTGCTCGTAGCCCGGAAATAGTTACCATCCGTTGTTCCGGCAATCTCTGTCAATGTCTTTTCATCAATTTCCACCGGCATACTTACATATTGTACAGTATTCCCCACCGGATAAGGATAAGGGGCCATTCCATTAGTACCTACCCCGATAGTATATACACGAATACCAAAACTTTTAGCTATTTCTGCTGCTGTCATTGGAGAAATATCTCCCTTATTATTAGTACCATCCGTCAATAAGATAATAACTTTAGATTTCGCTTTGCTATCTTTTAAGCGAGTCACAGCATTAGCAATACCCATACCAACCGCAGTACCGTCAGTGATAAGGCCGCATTTAATATTATGTATCATATCCAACAATACGGCATGATCTACAGTCAACGGACATTGAGTGAAAGTTTCTCCTGCAAATAATGTAATACCGATATTATCATTGGGGCGTCCGTTGATAAATTCAGCAGCTACATCTTTGGCAGCTTCAAGTCTGTTTGGCTTTAAGTCTTCAGCCAGCATACTGGTAGAAACGTCAATAGCCAGCATAATATCAATTCCTTCTATTTCACTGTTCTGCCACTTGTTAGTAGTTTGCGGGCGTGCAAGAACCAAGATAACTAACACCAAAGCAATGCAGCGCAGTAGAAATGGAACATGCAACAAATAGTTCTTATAACTTTTAGGTGTATGTGCATATACCCGAGCATCTGAAATTTGAAGGGTTGCTTCACTTTTCTTTTGTTTCAGGATATACCATACAATATATGGTATAAGCAATAATAGCAAAAACAGATATTCAATATTGGCAAAAACCATTTTATTTATGATTTAACAGTTTACTATTTAGTATTAAGTTATACACTCTTTATACAAAAAGATTGTATAACTGCAGACCTATATATATAAAGGTACCAATCAGTGCTGCTGATAACAGTGCAATTCCGCAAATCAGCATAGCTTTAACACGTAAAGAACGTTTCTCAATGATAGTGATTTCCGTTGGTTGCGGTTTCTGGTTTTCCTCTTCCGGTTGTTTTGTCTCATTGATAAAATCGATGGCATTAATTAAATTAGCATCGTTTTCATTCATCTGAGGATCATGTTTGGCAAACTTAACTAAATCAGCGGTCTGGAACAAAAGCTTCAAGTCTGATATAGCCTCTTTATCATTCAACTCCAATAGCTGGTCAATTATTTCAGAAGAAGTCATTTCTAATGCGTTAAATCCGAAACGGTTCTTAATATAGGTGCGAAGTGTATCCGTTAGTTCGGTATAATACTCCTTCGATTGTCCTTTTTGCCATATCTTCTCTGTTTTGATACGTTCTATCTCTTTCATTGCAGCCTGATGTGGCGGCAATTTAGGTTCAACTTTTATTTTACGGATAATAGGTTTATTATCACGTATACGAATAATGAGATAGATCAGTAAACCAAGCAAAGGTAAAGCCAAGAATGAACAAGCAATCAATCCATACCAGTCTTCCCACGCAAAAGGAGCTTTCATCACAGGTTTCTGTCCAAAGAACTGGTCCGGATGTAATGTATCAACCGGCATCGAATATACTTTCAATGCCAGAGCTTTGGATTTATATACTTTATCATCTACGGTAACCGGCATTGGTGGTAGATAATATAGAGCAGAGTCAAAAGAAGTGATAATGTATTCTTGAGTAATCAACATTCGTTGGCGATCATTCAGGAATTGAGTATCCGGTTTGACAGTTTCTATAATTTCCACACCTCTTACCAATGTATCGGTGTAAGCAGGAAAAATAGCACGCTGTTTAGCATCCATGGCTACTTGCAATTGCACTTTCGCCTGTTCGCCAATCAGTATCTGCAATGAATCAATTTTTGCTTCTACCGTGACAGACTGTGCTGCTGCTTTGCCTACAGACAATAGAGCTAATAATGCTATCAGAATAATATTTCTATTCATCTTTGATTCCATTAATTTCGTTTGGCAAATAAATTCAACAATGCCTTTACGTAATCCTGGTCGGTTCTGACAGATACAGCATCCACGTTACTTTTAGTGAAAGTATCGTTAAGTTCAGTCTGCTTTTGTATCCACCAGTCACGATGTGCCCGGCGTACAGCTTTGGAAGAGGTGTCGATCCATTGTTCATGTCCAGTTTCCGCATCTTTGATTCGCATCAGTCCTACTGGGGGAAGATCACTAACCCTCCTGTCGTACACTTGTAATGCTACTACATCATGTTTTCTGTTAGCAATGGTCAGTGCATTCTTAAAGCTGTCCTGATCAATAAAGTCTGATAAGATAAATGCGGTGCAACGTCTTTTCATCACGTTTGTCAAATATTCTAAGGCAAGACGAATATTTGTACGACGGCTTTCCGGCTGAAAATCAATCAATTCGCGGATAATATATAAGATATGTTTACGTCCTTTCTTGGGAGGAATAAACTTTTCTATCCGGTCTGAAAAGAAAATCACACCAATTTTATCATTGTTCTGAATAGCAGAGAAAGCAAGCGTGGCAGCGATTTCCGTCACCATATCTTTCTTCAACTGCTTGATCGTACCAAATTCCAAACTTCCGGAAACATCGACCATTAACATAACTGTCAGTTCACGTTCTTCTTCAAACACTTTCACATAAGGTTTATTGAAGCGCGCAGTCACATTCCAGTCTATGTCACGTATATCATCGCCGAACTGATACTCACGGACTTCCGAAAATGACATACCCCTACCCTTGAAAGCCGAATGATATTGGCCTGCAAAGATATTGTTAGACAATCCTCGTGTCTTTATTTCAATTTGGCGAACTTTTTTTAGTATTTCACTTGTTTCCATTTATACAGTAGTTAAGTAGTAAGTAGTTAAGTAGTCATGTATAGATATTAATGACTACTTATTGACTGTATTATAACTACAAATTAGGGCACTTCAACCTTATTCAGAATCTTACTGATGATTTCGTCCGAAGTCATATTATTAGCTTCAGCTTCGTATGTCAATCCAATACGATGACGGAGAACATCATGTGCTACAGCACGTACATCTTCCGGAATTACGTAACCGCGACGTTTGATAAATGCATACGTACGAGCAGCCAAAGCCAGATTGATAGACGCACGAGGTGAACCTCCGAATCCGATCATATCTTTCAGTTCCTTGAGGTCATATTTTTCAGGGAAACGAGTTGCAAATACAATATCTACAATATAACGTTCAATCTTCTCATCCAGGTACACTTGACGAACAACCTTACGTGCTTCAATAATTTCATCCGCTTTGAGAATAGGCTTCACATTGAACTTCTCACCATTGATATTTTGGCGAATAATCAGTTTTTCTTCTTCCAGCTTTGGATAATCAATGACAACTTTCAACATGAAACGGTCAACTTGTGCTTCAGGAAGCGGGTAAGTACCTTCTTGTTCGATAGGGTTCTGAGTAGCCAGTACAAGGAAAGGTTCCGGTAATATGAATGTTTCTTTACCAATAGTAACCTGACGTTCCTGCATTGCTTCCAGCAAAGCACTCTGTACTTTAGCAGGAGCACGGTTGATTTCATCA
The DNA here is from genome assembly GCF_003602935.1 of Bacteroides sp. AM54-2NS. NCBI lineage: Bacteria > Pseudomonadati > Bacteroidota > Bacteroidia > Bacteroidales > Bacteroidaceae > Bacteroides > Bacteroides sp. AM54-2NS. Next base: position 99,083 of record NZ_QTMZ01000018.1, on the reverse strand, counting down.
GCTAATACAAAGTTTGCGAAAATTGGTCCTCGCTGCACTTTAAAAGATTCATCTTTCTGACTGTAAACCATTGTACCAATAACGTCGGCAGGCAATAAGTCCGGCGTAAACTGGATACGGCTATACTTCGCATCAATCAGAGAAGCGAGTGTTTTAATAGCCAAAGTTTTCGCCAAACCAGGCACACCTTCCAAAAGAACGTGACCATCGGAAAGTAATCCGATAAGCAGTGATTCAACCAAATGTTTCTGACCAACAATGATTTGGTCCATCCCTGTCGTAAGATTGGTAACGAAAGCACTTTGTCTTTCAATCCGCTCATTTAGCTCGCGGATATCAATTGATTCAGCCATAAATACTTAATATTTTATTATTTAAATCCCTTTTATTTTATGTAAGCCTTTCCTGTGTGTTGTAAGCTTCTTATTTTGCCTCCAAAAGTACGCCATATAATTAACGATTGCAACTAATTTTTATTAAAAAACAATGCGAAATCTTTAGATTAAGGTACTTTCATACGCTTTTGTACATCCATAACATTTCACCCGATCAATACAGGATTTGTATGATCGGGTGAATGGATTATTGCTATTTATTCTTTTGTAAGTTCCGGTATTTCAATTGTTGTGCCATATGGTACGTTATTGGGGTTCTTAATAACCTTCGGATTGTGCTTCACAATGTATGGCCACATTGCTTTTGTACCATAAAAACGCAAGGAAACCCTAGTTAAAGTTTCTCCTTCTTTGATTGTATATTTTGTTTTGGTTCCTGTAATTTTATAAGATGCTGAATCCAAATAAGCAGATGTAGCGGGTTGCTGTGGAGCTGTCTGGGGTTCTGCTTTGGCAGGAGCAGTTTCTTCTTTTTGGGCAACAGGTGGTGTGGGCGTAACAACTTTAGGTACATCAGGAGTTATTTCCTTTATGGTATCCTTCTGTTCAATTGTATCGGAAAGTTGTGTTTCCGGTTGAACGGGTTGAGTTGTCACAGGTGGCATATCCAGCGCATTCTTGTCAGATGAAGAAGAAAATAAATCCGGGTAATAAATAAACAGGATAACCCCTCCACATAATAACAAAACGATTACAATAACAGCTATTAAATAAGGTACAGGAGATTTTTCCTTCACTGGAGCTGTTTTTTTAGAAGCCGGTTGGGATACATGTTCTGATTTGACCGGTTTTATCGTTTCTTTTTTAGCAGGAGGTATTATAGGAGCCACAGGTTGCAGATTTGCTTTCATAAGCTCTTGTTCTATAATTTTCTCGGCAGTGATCTCCTCTTTTTCTTCTATTATAGGTGCTGCTGGTTGTTGTTCTACCATTGCGACTTCCTCTTCCGGGACTTCTTCATCTTCCAGCTGTTCGACTTTCTCTTCAATATTAGTTTCTGTGCTGGTCCTTTTAGGTTCTACATGAGAGGATGGCTCAATAGATTCTTCTACTGTAGATACATTTTCAACGATAACAGGTTCTTCAATGGAGTCTTCCACAGATGGTTGAGCAGTTATTTGCTCTTCCTGAATCAACTCTTTTTCTGAAAGCTCATCATCAGTGCTTTCATATTCCTCCGTTACAAGGGGGGGCGTATTCTCACCAATCTCATTCAATACAGTTTGTGCTGATGCTTCCTCACCTGCTTCTTCTTCCTCTGTATCTTCTATCGGAGTATCTTCCAAAATTGTATTTTCATTCAATACAACAGTCTCAAAGTGTGCGAAAGGCTTATTTATTGTATCTCTTAGATTGGCATCCGGAGAAAATGAGACTTTTGTATGTCCCTTTATCTGGAAACGTTCTCCTGTGTTGACATTGACACTTTCCCGGCTATCTACATCAATAAGTTTGAAAGTTCCCAATCCTTTGATTTTTACAGTCTTTTCGTTCTCCAAAGCTTGTTCTATCAAGAGAAAAAACTCTTTAACAAACGCTTCGGCGTCTTTCTTGGTCATGCTATGTTTGGCTGCCAATAAGTCAGTAAGGTCTTGAATTGTTAGTCTTTCATTCATAACGGGAAATTATTTATTTAAACTTATCTTTCAATGTATTGCTAGGTCTATAAGATAGCACTAATTTGGGTGGAACCAACATGCGTTGTTTACTTGCCGGGTTGATTGAAATTCGTTCCGCTTTCTTTTTAACTTCAAAAGAGCCGAATCCTTGAACTGCAATCACATTACCTTCTTCCAATTCTTGTGTCATGCTGGACAACAAAGAACCTATCAATTCGGAAGTATCCTTGATTGTGTATCCCAATCTTTCCGCTAGTTCGGATGTAAATTCCTTATTATTCATAGTCATTTATAATCTTTGCATATAAATCAAAATCGTCTGCATTCGTCACTTCCACCTGATAAAACTGTCCGATCTTAAGTTCTCTCTCTGAACGCTTAACCAGCACTTCCGGATCTACTTCCGGTGAATCAAATTCTGTTCGTCCAATATAATAATCTCCTTCCAAACGGTCGATGATAATTTTCATCTGTTTACCGATTTTTTCCGCACTTAATTCTGCCGAGATACCTTGCTGGATGTCCATCAATTCATCAAGTCTGGCTTGTTTAACCTCTTGTGGAATAGAATCTTCGTATGCTTTTGCAGCATAAGTTCCCTCTTCTTCGGAATATGCGAAAGCTCCCATCCGATCGAAACGTACTTTGCGCACAAACTCTTTAAGCTCTTCGAAGTCTTCCTCGGTTTCTCCGGGATGCCCTACCATTAAAGTTGTTCGCAGGTGAATGCCTGGCACTTCTTTACGAAATTGTTCAATCAGTCGGTAAGTATCCTCTTTGCTCACTTGCCGACGCATTAATTGCAACATATTGTCGCTGATATGCTGAAGAGCAATATCCATATATTTACATACATTATCGCGTTCACGCATAACCCGGAATAAATCCGTTGGGAAATGTGCCGGATAGGCATAATGCAACCGAATCCATTCCACGCCAGGGATATCGGAAATACGTTCAATCAGTTCCGGAAGCATTTGCTTCTTATACCGATCGATTCCATAATAAGTCAATTCCTGTGCGATCACCTGAAATTCTTTCACGCCTTGCGATACCAGGTATCGTACTTCGTCCAAAATTTCCTCCATCGGTTTGGAGATATGGCGTCCTGTAATAATGGGAATGGCACAATAAGAACATTTGCGGTCACACCCTTCTGAAATTTTCAGGTAAGCATAGTGCTGGGGAGTTGTCAATGTCCGTTCGATATATAACTCATCATGATAGACCTTTCCTAAATCTTGTAAAAGCTCCTTCCAATTGAATTTGCCATAAAATTTATCTACTTGCGGTATCTCAACAGCCAATTCCTTCAGATAACGTTCGGAAAGACAACCCATCACGAAAAGTTTCTTTAAATCCCCTTCTTCCTTTCTTTCAGCAAATTCCAGAATCATATTTATAGACTCCTCTTTGGCATCACCAATAAAGCCGCACGTATTGATTACTGCAATTTCTCCTTGTGGATTTTCAGTATCATGGGTTACGCTATATCCGACTTCTTCCAGTTGACGCATTAACTGTTCGGAGTCAACCAAATTTTTAGAGCATCCTAAAGTGATAATATCTATTCTCTTTCTTTTCATGCATTCTCTCCAAACAAGGAATCAACGAATTCATTTTTACGGAATACTTGCAGGTCTTCCATACCTTCACCTAACCCGATATATTTAACAGGAATCTTGAATTGATCGGAAATACCAATCACGACACCACCTTTAGCGGTTCCGTCAAGTTTAGTGATAGCCATGGCAGTTACTTCGGTTGCCAGGGTGAATTGTTTGGCTTGTTCGAATGCATTTTGTCCGGTGGAACCGTCCAATACCAATAAAACTTCATCCGGTGCATCGGGCACAACCTTCTTCATCACATTCTTGATTTTGGTCAGCTCGTTCATCAAGCCCACCTTATTATGCAGGCGACCGGCTGTATCGATTATAACCACATCTGCGTTGTTGGCAACGGCAGAACTAAGAGTGTCATAAGCCACAGATGCAGGGTCCGCTCCCATTTTCTGTTTAACAACAGGAACCCCTACCCGTTCTCCCCAAATCATTAACTGTTCTACGGCTGCAGCGCGGAAAGTATCGGCTGCTCCCAAATAAACCGATTTGCCTGCTTTTTTGAATTGATAAGCCAGCTTGCCGATAGTTGTAGTCTTCCCTACTCCATTCACTCCCACAACCATAATTACATAAGGTTTCCTTGTGATGGGTACGTCAAAATCAGCTACATCATCCGAGTTGTTTTCGGTAAGCAAAGCTGCTATTTCGTCACGTAATATAAGATTCAGTTCTTGAGTATTCACATACTTATCAGCCGCAGCGCGTTTCTCGATGCGTTTGATAATATTTAAAGTTGTTTCTACACCTACGTCAGATGTGATCAGTACTTCTTCCAGATTATCTAATACTTCATCGTCTACTTTTGACTTACCAGCCACAGCACGAGCAATCTTACTGAATACGCTCTCTTTGGTTTTAGATAATCCTTTATCTAAAGTTTCCTTCTTCTCCTTTGAAAAAAAACTAAAAAATCCCATATTGACACTTGTTTGTATAATACATTTGCTACAAAGATATAACAAAGGATTGGAAAAGTAAAAAAAGAAGCAATAAAAAATCCCCTCATTGTTTACCAATGAGAGGATTTTGCAGTTATAGCGTATATGCTATTTCGATTATTTTTTGAAAAAGTCTTGTACTTTTTCGTTCGGAACCATTTGCTCATCAAAAACGTATGCTCCAGTTTTCGGAGATTTTACCATTTTGATAACCTTGGTATAAGCACGACCTTCTTTTGAACCTTCGTGCAAACTTGCTACTGTTTTCTTTGCCATGGGTTATACTACTTTTATTATTTAATTTCCTTGTGTACTGTTACTCTCTTCAGAATTGGGTTGTATTTTTTCAACTCAAGTCTTTCTGTAGTATTCTTTCTGTTCTTAGTTGTGATATAACGAGATGTTCCCGGCATTCCACTGTCTTTGTGTTCTGTACATTCCAGAATCACTTGTACTCTGTTACCTTTTGCTTTCTTTGCCATTGTAAGTTTTCTCCTCTACGTTTAGCCGATTACTTTAATGCTTTTCCAATCACAATAACCTTTAGCCACTGCTTCAGTCAGCGCAGCATCCAGTCCTTTTTTGTTGATAATACGCAACCCGTTAGCGCAAAGGCTAAGGCTGATCCAACAATCCTGTTCTACATAATAGAACTTTTTGTTAAACAAGTTCAAATCAAAGGTTCTTTTAGTTCTTCTCTTTGAGTGTGAAACATTGTTGCCAATCATGGCTTTCTTTCCGGTAATTTGACAAATCTTCGACATTTCTATCTTATTTTTATAGTTTTATATCTATACTTATTTCAAACAGGACGCAAAGTAAGCACTTTTATCCGTATAAAACAAGAATTTCTTAAAATAATTCACTTTCAGGCACCTATTTTTCTTTATTTGAGTAAATCACGGAGCATTAATAGGGCATTATTGCCAGCTCTTTCAATGTTCATGCTTCTTCCGCGGTTTGTTTCTTGCTTGTAAGTATGAATTTCGTTTTTATAACCAGCAGCTATCCAAACAGTTCCCACCGGCTTTTCCGGAGTACCACCTCCAGGGCCTGCTATCCCTGAAGTAGCAACAGCGCAATCTGTTTTTAATGCTTTCATCGCACCTTTTACCATTTCAATCACAGTTTCCTCACTGACAGCTCCATATTGTTCCAAAGTTTCGGAGGAAACGTGCAAAAGCCCCATTTTCACTTCATTAGAGTAGGCCACTACACTTCCATTAAAATATTCAGAACTGCCGGCGATGGAAGTCAACCGTGCGGCAATACTGCCCCCGGTACAACTTTCTGCGGTGGAAACGGTCAATTTCTTCTTTTTTAAAAGCTCACCGACTATAACCTCCAATGGTGTATCTTCTTCACTGAAAATATCTTCACCAAGTATTTCCTCTAATTTTAACTTTTCACGTTCAAGAAGAACTTTTACTTCTTCTCTGTTTTGTCCTCGTCCGGTCAGTCTAAGACGAATAATGCCAAGTTTGGGTAGATATGCCAATTTAATGCATTCCGGTAAAGCGTTCTCCCACGATTCTAACTTTTCGGCTAATACAGATTCTGGATAGTGCTGTACGAGAAATGTTTGATGCATAATAACATCCGTTTGAAACCTATCGTGCAGCTTAGGTAACACGCTTTCTGTCATCACAGCAATCATCTCTTGTGGAACGCCCGGCATGGAAACAAGTACCTTGCCATCCCTCTCGAACCAACTGACAGAAGCACTTCCCACAGGGTTATTTATTACCATACAATCTTTCGGGACCATTGCCTGGCTTTTATTGAGTGCATTCATTGGTATTTTTCCTGCCAGTACCCGCTTTACGTTTTCGAATACTTCTTCGTTGAAAACCAGTTCCGTATGGAAGTATTTACATAAAGTCTGTTTGGTAATATCGTCTTTGGTAGGTCCGAGTCCTCCGGTTACTAAAACAATATTCACCCTTTCCATCGCATTATCAATCGCTTCCATGATTTCTTCTTCCCGGTCACGGATTGAAACAATACGAAGAACCTCAATACCTATTTTATTTAATTCCTGTCCCATCCAGGCAGAATTAGTATCGACAACCTGTCCTATCAGCAGTTCATCGCCAATGGTTATTATTTCGGCAAACATACTTCTTAGTTTTATCCTATTATATATAAGGTATACTTATTATAATGTCACACGCGAATAAGCCGGAAGATCAATAGAACAAAAATCCTTATCCAGGTATTTGAAATATCCGGTAATGGCAATCATTGCTGCATTATCGGTAGTATAACTGAATTTAGGGATGAAAATATTCCAACCATATTTCTCGGCGTGTTCTCGGAAAGCATTGCGTAATCCGTTATTTGCGGAAACTCCTCCGGCTACTGCTATTTCATTAATTTTATATTCTTTGGCAGCTTTCCGTAATTTATCCATCAGAATGTCCACTATAGTAGCTTCCAATGATGCTGCAAGATCCACTTTATGGTGCTCTATAAAATCCGGATCATCTTTTAGCCAGTCGCGTAATGAATATAAAAAGGAAGTTTTCAATCCGCTGAAACTGTAATCTAAACCGGGAATATGCGGTTTGCTAAATGTAAAAGCTTTCGGATTTCCCTGGCGTGCTAATTTGTCAATGATTGGTCCACCCGGATAGCCAAGTCCCATCACTTTAGAACATTTATCAATTGCTTCACCTGCCGCATCGTCAATAGTCTGTCCGAGGATCTCCATATCATTATAGGCTTTTACCAGTATGATTTGTGAATTTCCTCCGGATACCAGCAAGCAAAGAAATGGGAAAGCAGGCTGTCTTTCTTCCTCTCCTTCTGCTTTAATAAAATGAGCTAAAACATGTCCGGTCAAGTGATTAACGTCAATCATTGGAATGTTTAAGGAACGAGCAAATCCTTTTGCAAAGGAGACTCCGACAAGCAAAGACCCCATCAATCCTGGACCACGAGTGAAAGCTACTGCGCTCAACTCTTCTTTGGTGACACCGGCACGTTTTAATGCTTCATGTACTACCGGTACGATGTTTTGTTGGTGTGCCCGTGAAGCCAACTCGGGTACTACTCCACCGTATGCTTCATGTACGGCTTGACTTGATACCACATTTGACAGCAAATAACCATCCTTGATTACGGCTGCCGACGTATCGTCACAGGAGGATTCAATTCCTAAAATTATTGCACTCATAAGTATTTAAACTATTAAACGGTGCAAAAGTAATCATAAAACTACGATTCGTAACGAACTATTTTATATTTTTGTTCGCAAAATAAAAGTTATCGCATATCAGAACGCTGAAAAAGACTGTACGCTGGGTAGTTGGTATTGTACTGGGAGTATATATCGGGACTATTGTTTTGCTGAATATACCAAGCATTCAGCAAACAATGAGTGTATTTGTGGCTAAAGAACTTTCCGAAGTTTTAAACACAAAGGTAGTGATTGGTAGAATTAATATCGGTCTATTAAACCGTATTATTATTGATGATGTATTGCTTGACGATCAAAGTGGTCAGGAAATGCTCAAAGTCACTCGTTTATCCGCCAAGTTTGATATTATGCCTTTTTTTAAAGGAAAGATATCCATTAGCAGTGTTCAGCTCTTCGGATTTAATATCGATCTCCGGAAAGAGACTCCGGAGTCTCCTCCTAATTTTAAATTTGTTTTGGATGCTTTTGCTTCCAAAGATACAGTAAAGAGAGAAAGTTCACTTGATTTACGAATTAACTCCATCCTGATTCGTCGTGGAAGGATGTCCTATCATGTGTTATCGGAACAGGAAACACCGGGAAAATTTAACGCCAAGCATATTCAGCTTCAAAATATCATAGCCAATATATCGCTGAAAGCCTTAAGTAAGGATTCTTTAAATTTAGGAATCAAGCGATTGAGCCTTGATGAAAAGGCATCCGGCTTTTCTTTGAAAAAAATGAGTTTGAAACTGGTTGCCAATAACAAGCAGACAAACATTGATAATTTTACTATAGAGTTGCCCGAAACATCTCTTAAGCTGGATACCATTCATTTAGAGTATGATAGTTTGAAAGCTTTTGACCGTTTTACAGAACAGGTGCATTTCTCTTTCCGTACTTTGCCATCGCAAGTTACTTTAAAAGATATTTCTCCTTTTGTCCCTATCCTCTCGCATTTCAAGGAACCGGTGACGTTGGATATGGAGGTGAAGGGAACTGTGGACCAGTTGACTTGTTCGCATTTGGAAATTACGGCCGACGACCGCCAGTTTCGTCTGCGAGGAGATGTATCGCTTCAGGACTTATCGCGTCCACAAGATGCGTATGTATATGGAACTCTTTCCGAACTTTCGGCCAATACCCGCGGAGTCGGTTTTTTAGTGCGTAATTTGAGTCCTAATTATAATGGAGTTCCTCCTCTTCTCGAACGTTTGGGCAACGTGAGTTTCCAGGGAGAAATTTCGGGATACTTCACGGACTTAGTTACTTATGGACAATTACAAACGAGTCTTGGAAATGTAAAGACCGACTTAAAATTGAGTTCTGATAAGACAAAAGGATTGTTTGCGTATTCCGGAGCTGTCAAAACAGAGGATTTTCAACTAGGTAAATTATTGGATAATGAGGAATTGGGAGAAATTACTTTCAATCTGGATGTACATGGCCGGCATATTGCTGACCACTTGCCTGCCGTAGAATTGAAAGGACTGATTGCTTCGATAGATTATAGCAGATATAGATATGAAAATATCACACTGGACGGAGAATACAAACAAGGCGGATTTAATGGAAAGATTGCGTTGGATGATCCTAATGGCTCTATTTATCTGAATGGAGACGTAAATGTTGCATCCAAAGTTCCTACTTTTAATTTTCTTGCAGTAGTCAATAAAGTACGCCCACATGATTTGAATCTTACGACCAAATATCCTGATGCAGAGTTCTCTTTAAAACTGAAAGCCAATTTTACAGGTGGATCAGTGGATGAGATGATTGGAGAAATCAATGTGGATAGCTTGGAATTTACAGCTCCGGATAAAGCATATTTCATGCAGAATATGAATATCCGGGCAACCAAACAAAATGGAGAAAATCAGCTTAGATTGACTTCCGAATTCCTGAAAGCAAGCATAGAGGGAAAATTCCAATATCACACATTGCCTGCCAGTATTCTGAATATTATGCGGAAATATGTGCCGTCTTTGATATTACCTCCCAAGAAGCCGATTGAAACCCATAATAACTTTTTGTTTGATATACATATATATAATACGGACATTTTATCTACGATATTTGATATACCGTTAACGGTATATACTCATTCTACGTTGAAGGGATATTTTAATGATGCTTTACAACGCTTGCGTATAGAGGGATATTTTCCCCGTCTGCAATATAAGAACAACTATATTGAGTCAGGTATGATTCTGTGCGAGAATCCGGCAGATCATATTCGTGCACGGGTTCGTCTGACTAATTTGAAAAAGAAAGGGGCAGTCAATCTATCTCTGGATGCACAAGCTAAAGATGACAATGTCAGTACGACTTTGGATTGGGGAAATAATGCTGCAGCAACATATAGCGGGAAATTAGCAGCTGTTGCCAAATTTCTACGTACAAGCGGAGAAAAGTCATTGTTGAAAGCGATGGTGGATGTGAAGCCTACTGATGTTATTTTAAATGATACTCTCTGGAAGATACATCCTTCGCAGGTGGTGGTCGATTCCGGACGAGTGGATGTGAATAATTTCTATTTTAGTCATCAGGATAGGTATGTACGTATTAACGGCCGGCTTTCCGAGAATCCTAAAGATACTGTAAAGGTTGATCTAAAGGATATAAATATGGGATATGTATTTGATATTGCAAGTATATCCGACGATGTAAATTTTGAGGGCGATGCAACAGGAACGGCTTATGCAAGCGGAGTGTTTAAAAAGCCTATCATGAATACCCGTTTATTTATAAAGAATTTCTCACTCAATCACGGTCGTTTGGGTGAACTGGATATATATGGTGAGTGGGATAATGAAAACAGAGGTATCCGGTTGGATGCATCCATTCAGGATATATCTCCTTCTCCGTCGCGTGTCACGGGTATTATTTATCCATTAAAACCCGAGAGCGGACTTGATTTAAATATTGAAGCAAATGAATTGAATCTGAAATTCCTCGAACATTATATGAAGTCTATTGCCAATGATATTAAAGGGCGAGGAACAGGAAAAGTACATTTCTATGGAAAATTTAAAGGATTGAACCTGGATGGTGCGGTTATGACAGATGCATCCATGAATTTTGATATTTTAAACACACATTTTGCGGTAAAAGATACTATTCATTTGGCTCCTACCGGATTGACATTCAATAATATACATATCTCTGATATGGAAGGGCATTCGGGGAGAATGAATGGATATTTGCATTTCCAGCATTTTAAGAACCTAAACTATCGTTTCGAGATACAGGCAAATAATATGCTTGTGATGAACACAAAAGAATCGACAGATATGCCTTTCTATGGTACGGTATATGGTACCGGGAATGTATTGCTCTCTGGAAACGCCATACAGGGGCTCGATGTAAATGTGGCCATGACTACAAATCGAAATACTACCTTTACCTATATTAATGGTAGTGTAGCATCGGCTACTAGCAATCAGTTTATCAAATTCGTGGATAAAACACCTCGTCGTACTATCCAGGATTCTGTTCAAGTAATCTCATATTACGAACAAATACAGCAAAAACGTCAGGAGGAGGAAGAGCAGAAAACAGATATCCGTTTGAATATTCTCGTGGATGCAACTCCCGATGCCACCATGCGAATCATTATGGACCCTATTGCCGGAGATTATATCAGCGGAAAAGGTACGGGAAATATCCGGACGGAATTTTATAATAAGGGCGATGTGAAAATGTTTGGTAATTACCGGATCAATCAAGGAGTATATAAATTTAGTTTGCAGGAAGTGATTCGTAAAGACTTTATTATCAAAGATGGAAGTACAATAACGTTCAATGGTGCACCTTTGGATGCTAACATGGACATACAAGCTTCATATACAGTGAACTCTGCCTCTTTGAATGATTTGATACCGGATGCTTCGGCTATTATACAACAACCCAATGTGCGTGTAAATTGTATCATGAATCTAAGTGGTATGCTGGTACGACCGACTATCAAACTGGGTATTGAGCTTCCGAATGAAAGAGATGAAATACAAACATTGGTACGTAATTATATCAGTACGGAAGAGCAAATGAATATGCAAATTCTTTATTTGCTGGGTATTGGCAAGTTCTATACGGAAGATGCCCGTAATAATAATCAGAATTCGAATGTGATGTCATCGGTGCTCTCATCTACTCTCTCCGGCCAGTTGAACAATGCACTTTCACAGGTCTTTGAAACGAATAACTGGAATATCGGTACGAATTTGAGTACGGGTGATAAGGGTTGGACAGACATGGAAGTAGAAGGTATTTTGTCGGGACAATTATTGAATAACCGTTTATTGATAAACGGAAACTTCGGTTATCGGGATAATCCGATGGCTAATACTAACTTTGTAGGAGACTTTGAAGCAGAATGGCTGATTACCCGTTCGGGAGATATTCGTTTGAAGGCTTATAATGAGACAAATGACCGTTATTACACAAAAACAAACTTGACTACACAAGGTGTAGGTATCATGTATAAAAAGGATTTCAATAAATGGAGTGATCTATATTTCTGGAATAAATGGCGGTTACGCAATAAGCGGAAACGGGAAGAAGCTGAAAAGGTGAAACCGCAACAAACGGACAGCATCACTGATAAAACTGCTAAATCGGCAGTGAAAAGAAAACGTGTACAGGAGCAGTAAAAAATAATAAACGATGACATATCCCCCAGGAATTATGTCATCGTTTGTTGTTTGTGAGAATTATGTTTCAGAATTATGCACTTTGACCTATGAAAGGACAGTACCGTTCTCGCCTATGTTTACTACTTTATCTACATCCCCCTTCTCAAGTTCAATTCGATAATATATGCTACCATCTGCTTTTTCAATATACTCCGCTTCGTCAAAACGATATTCTCCATATTGATTATTGAGAGTATTGTTTACTGCTTCAGGCAATTCATTCTGACGTATTTCCCATGAAGTAGAATACCAATTTCCAGTCTGGTTGAACAATACATCTTTTGAGATTCCATTATGAATGATATCTACCTCTGTAAATCCAAAATCCCAATCATTTCTATCATCTTCAACGTCTACTTCCATGATTCTTACATTCGGATACTTTTCATTGATGAAGTTTTTCATAGCTTCAGTCAATTGTACAGGAAGATGTTCGCTGTTATCATCATCAGTGTCTACAATGCTTTTAATCAGAGTTCCATCAGCAGAATAATACAAATCGACCTCCTGATTCTGCTTTTCGACTTCAATTACGAAAACAGTTTCAACGCCTGTCCGTTCCAGTTTGTCTATATCATCCCGCTTCCATGAGGCATATTCGCTGTTCTCAAAAGACATTTTTACTGCTTGTGGTAATGCATTGTAAGGAATGTCCGTTTCTGTCATTTGCCATTTACCATCTTGGGTGAACCATGCAGATGCTTCATATCCGTCATAGAAATCTGCTACATAATATCCAGACTTAGTTTCCCACTTCACATTTGCAGCATTAGGGAATTTGGATGAAAATGCACTTTGAAGTTCGGCAGGAACAGCTATTGAACCATCGTCATCGTTGTCACAACTTTGCAGACTCCATGTGACGCTTAGTGCCAGTAAAAGTGTATAAATCTTTAGTTTCATCTTTGTTCAATTTAAATAGGTTTAGAAATCAATATCAATCAAATTAAATTTCAGGTCAAACTTCAGTTCCGTACGGTTGGACAGTTTTACTTCATAATCTTTCTTATCTCTCTCAATTTTTAGAATTTTAGCATCAGGGTAATTGGTCGTTACGTATTTCTGAATAGCTGCCGGAATAATTGCTGTAGGTACAGAACTATATTTGCAGTTCACTTCTTCCCAGTTGCCTTTGTTGTCAAACTCCACTTTATCGCCATTCGTGAAAATCACTTCATAACTTTTATAAAAGAAATCACTCTCCATTTTGGCTAATGCTACTTTGCTGTCGGCAAAATGCTGTTTGATAAACTGCTGTGCCGGTTGTGGCATTTGAGTTACCTGGATTGGTTTGTCGTCATCTGCACGAGCTACTGTTTGCAAAGTGAAAAGACACACTAATAAGAATACTAACTTTTTCATAATCGTTGTTTTTTAATATTGGTTTTTACTATTATTATTAATTTGATAATGCAAAGATGAGAGGAGAATCTGAAAAGATTTGGGAATTTTGAGAATTTCCGAAAAAAAAATCGAAAAATATAGTGACGCTATCCGGTTAACATAGCGTCACTATACATAAAGGATACCGTCACCATCCTATAGAGATAGTGTCACTATAATTTCTTCTTGAAATTAGATTCTTTAGGATTCTTTTAAAACTACTAATAGATACATCGTTTATTTTTGCACACACAAATTTGACAATATTCATATTAAACAACCATAAGAACTTTTGTATGACTATGAGAACAAATTATTTTTTATTATTAGCTATTCTATTGGGGATGATCCCTATGAGTTACACGCACGCCAATGATTCAATACCTAAGAGCGTGATTCTGTACACACCTTACACAAAAATCTCCGTATCTCCCGGAGCGTCAATTGACTACAGTATTGATCTTATCAACAACACAGACCAGTTGACGAATGCGAATCTTTCTGTCAGCGGATTGTCCTCCAGTTGGAAACACGAGATGAAATCCGGTGGCTGGAGCCTTAGCCAACTATCGGTACTTCCCAAAGAGAAAAAGACTTTCAATTTAAAAGTCGAAGTCCCATTAAAAGTGAATAAAGGTAATTATCACTTTGTGGTATATGCCGGAAACGCCAAACTTCCATTGGATGTAGTGGTTGCTCAAAAAGGAACATACCAGACTGAATTTACTACCGACCAACCCAACATGCAGGGAAATTCCAAATCAACCTTCACTTTCAGTGCCACTTTAAAGAATCAGACTGCCGACCAGCAGCTATATGCTTTGATGGCTAATGCACCCAGAGGTTGGAATGTAGTTTTTAAACCTAACTATAAGCAAGCCACTTCTGCACAAGTGGAAGCCAACAGCACTCAAAATGTAAGTATAGATATTACTCCTCCTGCCAATGTAGAAGCCGGCAGTTACAAAATTCCGGTACGCGCCGCTACAGGTACCACTCTGCCGAATTGGAACTGGAAGTGGTTGTTACCGGCTCTTATCAAATGGAACTGACTACTCCCCGTGGGTTATTGAGTACAGATGTCACAGCAGGTGATATAAAGAAAATAGAACTGGAAGTCAGAAATACAGGTTCTTCATTACTGAAAGATATTCAGCTGTCTGCTAATAAACCAGCTGACTGGGAAGTAACTTTCGAACCTTCAAAAATCGATGCGCTAAAAGCCGGAGAGACATCAACGGTTATGGCTACTTTGAAAGCTTCTAAAAAAGCATTGCCAGGCGACTATGTGACTACCATCATGGCAAAAACTCCTGAAGTAAATGCAGATGCGCAGTTCAGAGTTGCAGTAAAAACTCCGATGATATGGGGATGGGTAGGCGTTCTTATCATTATTGCCACCATCGGCGTGGTTTACTATCTGTTCCGTAAATATGGAAGGAGGTAAATTATGGGCGAACAAGTGATCGTACTTACCGATTTGACCAAACAATACGGTAATTTCACTGCTGTAGATCATATTCGCCTGAATATCCGGAAAGGAGAAATCTTCGGATTACTGGGACCGAATGGTGCTGGAAAATCAACTACTATCTTAATGATGTTGGGATTGACAGAGCCTACTTCGGGAACAGTTGAAATTTGTGGAATCAATTCTACTACACACCCCATTGAAGTAAAAAGGAAAATTGGGTATTTGCCAGAAGATGTAGGATTCTATGATGATATGACAGGACCGGAGAATTTGATCTATACAGCGCGATTAAATGGTATTTCTGATAAAGAGGCAAAAACCAAGGCTCTGGAACTGATGAAGCGGGTAGGCCTTGAAGATCAGTTAGCCAAAAAGACAGGGAAATACTCTCGTGGTATGAGACAGCGGTTGGGATTGGCTGATGTACTTATTAAAAATCCGGAGATTATTATTCTCGATGAGCCGACTTCAGGGATTGACCCTGCAGGTGTTCAGGAATTTATCGAACTGATTCGCTGGTTGAGTAAAGAAGAAGGACTGACAGTGCTTTTCTCTTCCCATCATCTGGATCAGGTACAGAAAGTGTGCGACCGGGTAGGTTTGTTCAGTAATGGCCAATTACTTGCTTTGATCGATATGGCAGAATTGAAAGATAAGAAGCAGGAATTGTCTGATATTTATAACCATTATTTTGAGGAAGGAGGAGAAAGACATGAATAAAGTCAATCATCCTTTTTGGGTTATCGTCAACAAGGAAATTTCCGATCATGTCAAAAGTTGGCGTTTTATTATACTAATAGGTATTATAGCACTTACCTGTATGGGGTCGCTATATACAGCACTCACCAATATTAGTGAAGCCATCAAACCTAATGATCCGGACGGTTCGTTTCTTTTCTTGAAGTTGTTTACGGTTTCAGATGGGACTCTCCCCTCTTTTGTGCTGTTTATTAACTTCTTAGGTCCCCTATTGGGAATCGCTTTGGGATTTGATGCAGTCAATTCCGAACAAAATAAAGGAACATTGAGCCGTATGCTGTCCCAGCCTATTCATCGCGATTGCATTATCAATGCGAAGTTTGTGGCTGCTTTGATTGTGATAGGTATCATGTTGTTTGTATTGGGCTTTCTGGTGATGGGATGTGGGCTGATTGCTATTGGTATTCCTCCTACGGCAGAAGAGTTTTGGAGAATTGTTTTCTTCATCATTACCAGTATCTTTTATGTAGCATTCTGGTTGAATCTGGCTATTCTGTTCTCACTCCGTTTCCGTCAGGCAGCGACTTCTGCATTAGCATCTGTGGCCGTTTGGCTGTTTTTTAGTGTATTCTATACCATGATTGTTAATTTGGTGGCAAAAGGGTTGAGTCCGTCACAGATGGCATCACCTTATCAGATTATCAGTTATCAGAAGTTTATTCTAGGGTTGATGCGTTTGGCACCGAGTGAACTGTTTAATGAAGCTACCACCACACTATTGATGCCTTCTGTCAGAAGTTTGGGGCCATTGACTATGGAACAGGTACAGGGAGCTATCCCTAGTCCGCTCCCATTGGGACAAAGTCTTTTAGTTGTATGGCCACAGTTGACCGGATTGATTGCGGCAACGGTTATTTGCTTCGCTATTTCTTATATCATGTTTATGAGGAGAGAAATACGATCCCGATAACCTGCTCACTATAAAAGACGCAGAGGACACGGAGAAACAGGTGAATGGATATACCTGACAAATTGGTTTTATGATAACCGACAGGTCGTTCACTTAAAATCCGTGTCCTCTGTGTTTTTCAGATGAATCTTATGATTGGGAAATCTCGAAGCAATGTTCATTCTGCTCGAAGTAATATTTTATATTCAGATGTTGCAAACGACAGATGGAATCGGCTATAGCTAATCCCAGCCCTGTAGATCCTTCTTTTTTGCTACCCTGATAGAAACGTTCGAAGATATGTTCCTTGTTCAGCGGATGTTCCACTCCCGAATTTCGGAAAGTAATACCGTTCTTAGTAACGGTGATTCGGATATGTCCTCCATCAATATTATGTACAAATGCATTTTTCAGGAGGTTAGTGAGCAAAGCAACAGCCAGGGATTCGTTCATTGTCACCTTGAAAACGCCTTGTTCATCTATCGTGACTTCTATGTTGCGATAATCATAAACTTCTTCGTAATCTTGCAGATATTGTTTGAGAAGTACATTGAGTTCCAATTCTTTGGTATCCGTAAACTGACCATTATCAATCTTGGAAAGCAATAATAGGGATTTGTTTAATTTAGTAATGTATTCTAAAGTCTGATGCGTTTTCATCAGTTCTTCCAGTTGTTTTTCTGATAGCGAATCATCTTCCATCAACATTTCCAATCGATTACGGCAGATAGCAAGTGGAGTTTGTATCTCGTGTGAAGCATTTCCGATAAACTGTTTTTGTTGTTCGAACATCTGCTCCGTACGTTCCACATAACGAATGGCAGCCTCATTTAATTTCCGGAATTCCGTGATTTGAGTATCGTTACTCAAAGGTTTATTTCTTTTTCCTGTTTGATAACCGTCCAGCCAGTGTAGAAGTACATAGAGCGGTCGCATATTCCGGTAAAATACCCATACGGAAATGATAATAATGCAGAATAATAAAGCTACATATAGAAATATAATCCACATTTGGATGGCATCTCTCAAATCATCTTTTTCAATGCTGGGGGTCGATACTGTCAGTTCGTGGTATCGTCCTTCATCATCTTTAAAGATAGTAGTAAGAATACGTGCCGGCTCGGTCTCTCCTTTTTCTTCAATGTATACCATAGAGTCTTTATACTGAATATCCTCCCGGCTTTCCGCATACTCTTTGCTTACTTCCATCATATAATATTGATTGTTGGAGCCATTGGTTTTAGAAGGTAGCTCCTCTCCTGCCAATGCCCGGATAATGATGGTTTCCGAATAATCTTCCAAAGCATCATCCACTTCATCGTTGACTTCATCGATCATCGTAACATAAAAGAAGATAGCCCAGACCGTCAGTATGAGAGTCAGAGCAAGGGTAATACGAAGAATGATGTAATATATTAATTTCATGGACAATAATCTCTTTCCTTTTTATTCTACTATCATTTTATACCCAAATCCATAGACTGCTTTAATTTCAATAGTTGCACCCGAATCCTTGAGCTTTTTGCGAAGATTCTTGATTTGTGCATATATGAAGTCAAAATTATCGACCTGATCGATATGGTCTCCCCACACTGATTCGGCCAAAGTGTTTTTATTGATTAATCTCCCAGGGCGATTGATAAAATATAACAGGATATCATATTCTTTTCTATTTAGTTCCACTTCCTGCTCGTTGACAAATACACGATATTTATCCGGTTCTATCCGTACGTTGCCTTGGCGGATATCAATCTCTCCATCATGCTGATGGCGACGAATCACGCTTTTAATTCGTGCATTTAGTTCAACCAAATGAAATGGCTTTGGCAAATAATCGTCCGCTCCCAGTTCTAATCCCAAAACTTTGTCTTCCAGAGAGTCTTTCGCGGAATAATAATCACGTTCTCCCGCTTATGGAGAGCTTTCAGTCGTTCAAGAAGATCAAGTCCGCTTCCGTCCGGTAGCATGATGTCCAATAAGATACAATCATAGTCGTAATCTTCAATTTTGCGTAGAGCAGAATTGAAGTCACTGGCTGTTTCTACAACGTAACGTTCTTTTTCAAGTGAACATTGAATCAGTTCTCTCAAAGAGGGTTCGTCTTCTACAATCAATATCTTCATAATTTTGTCTCCTTTCTTTTTTACATACTACAAAGAAAAGGGATATTTCTGAAATAAAACTGAAATGGATTG
Source organism: Bacteroides sp. AM54-2NS (assembly GCF_003602935.1). Lineage (NCBI taxonomy): Bacteria > Pseudomonadati > Bacteroidota > Bacteroidia > Bacteroidales > Bacteroidaceae > Bacteroides > Bacteroides sp. AM54-2NS. The sequence continues at coordinate 79,931 of NZ_QTMZ01000018.1, read as the reverse complement.
AAAAAAGAGCTTGAAATAACTATTGAATGTCTAATGAACTATTAGGACAGGCCATAAATAATATAATATGGAAGGAAAAAAAGAAAAGGATGAAAGCGATTGAGCCGTTTCCATCCTTTTTATAATTATGTGCGAATTTTGTTTAATAAGAACGTGCAAATATCACGCGGCAAGCAGATGGTTTACCTGTTACCATACATTTACCAGGTTCTTTGTCTCCCGGAACAAATGACTCGAACGGAATACAACGAATGGTTGCTTTAGTTTCTTCCTTAATTTTTTCTTCGGTTTCAGTAGTTCCATCCCAATGAGCCAGAATAAATCCGCCTTCTTCGATTTTTTCTTTAAATTCGTCATAGGTGTCTACTGTTGTAATCTTGGAGTTACGGTAGTCCAATGCTTTCTTGTAGATATTAGCTTGCATTTCTTCAAGCAAATTCTGAACGTATGTTTCAATGCCTTCACAAGTAACCGTTTCTTTTTCCAGTGTATCACGGCGCATCACTTCCATAGTGTTGTTTTCAAGATCGCGACCACCCATAACCAAACGAACAGGTACACCCTTCAATTCATAATCAGCGAATTTGAAGCCCGGGCGTTTGTTATCTGCATTATCATATTTCACAGAGATACCCAATGCTTTCAACTTAGCTACAATGCCTTCTACTTTAGCGTCAATTTGTTTCAGTTGTTCGTCATTCTTATAGATAGGAACGATTACTACCTGAATCGGAGCCAAATGTGGAGGTAATACCAATCCGTTGTCATCCGAGTGAGTCATAATCAATGCACCCATCAAACGAGTAGAAACACCCCATGAAGTAGCCCAAACATACTCCAACTTGTTTTCCTTGTTAACGAACTGAACATCGAATGCCTTTGCAAAGTTTTGTCCCAGGAAGTGGGAAGTACCACTTTGCAATGCTTTTCCGTCCTGCATCATGGCTTCTATTGTGTAAGTGTCAAGTGCACCTGCAAAACGTTCATTGGCTGATTTCACTCCCTTTACAACGGGAACAGCCATATATTTTTCTGCAAATTCACCATATACATTCAACATTCTGATTGCTTCTTCCTCTGCTTCTTCACGGGTAGCATGAGCGGTATGTCCCTCTTGCCACAGGAATTCGGCAGTACGCAGGAAAAGACGGGTACGCATTTCCCAACGGAAAACATTCGCCCATTGGTTGCAGAGAATAGGCAGGTCACGGTATGACTGAATCCAGTTCTTATAAGTATTCCAGATGATTGTTTCTGATGTCGGACGGATAATCAATTCCTCTTCCAATTTAGCTGCAGGATCTACTACAACTCCTGAACCGTCTTCCGCATTCTTCAAACGATAATGTGTTACTACGGCACACTCTTTCGCAAACCCTTCTACGTGTTCTGCTTCGCGGCTTAAGAATGATTTCGGGATTAATAGCGGGAAGTATGCATTTACGTGTCCTGTTTCCTTGAACATGTCGTCCAATTGACGTTGCATTTTCTCCCAGATAGCGTATCCGTAAGGCTTAATCACCATACATCCGCGCACAGCAGACTGTTCTGCCAAATCAGCTTTTACCACCAAATCGTTATACCACTGTGAGTAGTTTTCACTACGTTTGGTAAGGTCTTTCAGTTCTTTTGCCATTATATTTTTCTATTTAAAGTTTTCTTGAGTGTTAAAACAGGGTGCAAAAATACGAAAAATGCATGAACTGCCCTATTCTTCATGCATTAATTTTCTAAAGTCATGTACTTCTATATTACATATCTCATTTTTCATATTCGTTATATAGTTGCATCCGCGACTGTGCTTGTTCAGCATAGCGCTTTTTTGAGAACTAAAGGCACTATGACCCGATGAAAAGGTTTTATACAAAAGAAATAAGCCTTTCCTACCCAATTATGGTATTTTACTAATGTGGTAACCTCAATCATTTGTTTTCCTGTTTCCAATGGCGTAATGAAAATATCGACATAAAACAATAAATGTTTATCGTCTTTTCTCATAATTGCTTCTTGCTTGTCTTCCTCTATAATAAGTTCTTCACTTTCAATAGCTTTAGTTTCTATACCGAAAGGTTTGACTAAACAGGCCCTTATTGCATACAACATTCGGAGCCAAGCGGGGTTATGAGCAAAGACTTTTAAAATAATATCTTTAGGAGACAAACGATTTTCTGTAACTTCTATGGAAAAACTGTCACTGTAATCTACGGGGAGATATTTCTCTATTTCCTTAGCCATATTGGTTATTCAATTAGGGTTATTCTACAATATGTTCAGTTTAGGTTTCGTCCGATAATAGATAAAACCATAGAAAAGGGGGCTTGAAAAATAAAAAATCAGGCAGTTTTTTTTAAGATAACCACCTGATTTTCAAAAGAGCGGTAAACGAGGCTCGAACTCGCGACCCCCAGCTTGGGAAGCTAGTGCTCTACCAACTGAGCTATTACCGCATATTTACTGCATTTCTCGACTCAAAAGCCTTATGAAATGGTGATGCAAAGGTAAACATAATTTTTATATCTCAAATAAAATCGCAGAAATTTTAATGCAAGAAAAAAGAGAAATTAAAGCCTCTTCAATTCTTTTGTTTTGATGAAAAACAACCGGATATGAAAAAACGCATATTAGTAGCCCGTATAATTAAAAATATACAGATTGGCGATAGTCGCTATAGAAAAAATTCCAGGATTTCCGGTTAATAAGATTCAGATATAAACTATTTTAGTGAATAATCTATCACTAGGTTCTAAATAGAGAATGAATATTGAATATGTGAGAACAAAGTTGCTTATATTATTTCAAATTGACAGATTTAGTTTCTAGCAAAATAAATAAGATTTAGAGACAAACTGGTACTTTATGGGCTGTTTGGTAGCTTTCTTTTAAAGGGAGAACACGCTTCTCACCGACCAACGGTTGGTTCCATTTAAAGGAACAGAGCTTTTCCTTTAAAGAAACAACTCCAATATGCATTTATATTTTGTATAATCAAGTAGTTTATATCCATTAATAACACGCTTATTGCATATACTTGCATTATTTTATGCATCATTTTTTCTATCTGATAGAAATGATGCAAACGTGATTCAAAGAGAAGATGAAAAATAGAACATCTTATAAAAAAGCGTTGAAACCTTCTTTTGTTGTATTGCTATATTCTTTCTGATGAACAAACCTCTCTTTTCATCTGTTAGAATATCTCAAATTCAGATATAACCTAACCAGTATGAAAAAAAATAAGCGACTTTGTATACTATTGACTTTGTATTTTTCCATCGGTCAGATAGATGCACAGATACCATTAAGTTTCGAAGAATCACTGCATCTGTTGAATCAAGGAAATCAGAGTCTGAAAATAGCGGATAAGAGTATTGAGATTGCGAAGGCTGAACGTGATAAGTTGAATGCTTTTTGGTATCCCAGTCTTCAGTCTACAGGTGCGTTTGTACACATGTCGGAGAAGATCGAAGTTAAACAGCCTTTATCGCAGTTTACCGATCCGGCTAAAGACTTTGTACATTCCATTATTCCGGATGACCAGATCATTTCGTCTATACTGGATCAAATTGGGGCAAATACCCTTATATTTCCTTTGACTCCAAGAAATTTGACAACTGTTGATTTATCAGCCGAGTGGGTACTCTTTTCCGGTGGTAAGCGTTTTCATGCCACCAACATCGGAAGAACGATGGTTGATCTGGCACGGGAAAGTCGGGCACAGGTATCGGCCAATCAGCAAAGTTTATTGGTTGAAAGCTATTACGGGCTTCGACTGGCACAACAAATTGTGACGGTTCGTGAAGAAACCTACAACGGATTGAAGAAACATTATGAAAATGCCTTGAAGTTAGAGGCAGCAGGAATGATTGACAAAGCAGGAAGGCTTTTTGCCAGGTAAATATGGATGAAGCCAAACGTGCATTGGAAGCTGCGCGAAAAGAAGAAACAGTAGTGCAAAGTGCCTTAAAGGTTTTGCTGAATAAAAAGGATGCAGATGCCAATATCATTCCTACCTCTCCCCTTTTTATGAATGATTCATTGCCACCTAAAATGCTATTTGATCTTTCAGTAAACAGTGGGAACTATACACTCAACCAATTACAGCTGCAGCAGCATATTGCCAAACAAGAAGTGCGGATTGCTCAAAGCGGCTATTTGCCGAATATAGCCCTTTTTGGAAAACAGACCTTGTATTCGCATGGTATTCAGAGTAATTTATTACCGCGTACCATGGTAGGCATTGGTTTTACATGGAACCTCTTTGACGGACTGGATCGTGAAAAAAGAGTGCGGCAATCAAAATTAACGGAACAAACTCTGGCTTTAGGCCAGATGAAGGCCCGTGATGATCTGGCTGTTGGGGTAGATAAGCTTTATACGCAGCTGGAAAAGGCACAGGATAATGTAAAAGCTTTAAATGCAACGATTGCTTTAAGTGAAGAATTGGTACGCATCCGAAAGAAATCATTTACAGAAGGGATGGCAACTTCTACCGAAGTTATTGATGCTGAAACCATGCTTGCCAGTGTAAAAGTGGCTCGCCTGGCAGCATATTATGAATATGATGTGGCACTAATGAATCTACTCTCGCTTTGTGGCACACCGGAACAATTTGCAAACTATCAACCTAAACCGTAACAAACAATGAAACCAACTAGTAAAACCCTATCATGGGCTTTTGTCATCATTCTTCTGGCTGTCGGTATTTTCACCGGCTTGGGAGTTATATTAATGCATAAACAGCCGCTGGTCTTGCAAGGACAAGCTGAAGCAACAGAAATCCGTATCAGTGGGAAACTTCCCGGCCGTATCGACACTTTCTTCGTTCAGGAGGGAGACTGGGTACACCGGGGAGATACTCTTGTCGTCATTAATAGCCCTGAAGTACATGCCAAGTATCAACAAGTGAATGCCTTGGAACAGGTGGCAGTACAACAGAACAAGAAAATAGATGCCGGAACCCGTCGTCAGATCGTGGCTACTGCACTGCAATTATGGAATAAAACGAAGAGCGATCTTACTCTCGCCCAGACAACTTACAACCGTATTCTTACTTTATATAAGGACAGTGTCATTACTTCTCAAAGAAAGGATGAAGTAGAAGCTATGTATAAAGCGGCTGTAGCAGCCGAACGTGCTGCCTATGAACAGTATCAGATGGCTGTAGATGGTGCACAAAAAGAAGATAAAGCGTCTGCTGCCAGCATGGTGGATGCTGCTCGAAGCACAGTGGATGAAGTCTCGGCTTTGCTGGTCGATGCTCGGTTGACCGCTCCGGAAAACGGTCAGATAGCAACAATCTTCCCTAAACGTGGAGAGTTGGTTGCACCGGGAACTCCCATTATGAATTTGGTGGTGGTGGATGATATACATGTTGTTCTTAACGTGCGGGAAGATCTGATGCCGCAATTTAAAATGGACGAAACATTTGTTGCGGATGTGCCCGCTATCGGTAAAAAAATATTGAATTCAAAATCTATTATATTAGTCCGCTAGGCAGTTTTGCTACCTGGAAATCAACCAAGCAAACCGGAAGTTATGACTTACGTACCTTTGAGATTCATGCCCGTCCAACCCAAAAGGTGGATGACTTGCGTCCCGGCATGTCCGTGTTATTGACTTTAGATTAATCGACATCAAATAAACCAGAGAATGGATGAATCACAAACATATTCCCCTTTTCGTTCCGTACTGCTCAGAGAGTGGTGGCGAATGACTTCACGGCGCCTTTATTTTGGTGTCTGCATTGTCTTGCCATTGTTCACCCTTTTCTTTATGGCTACGATCTTTGGTAACGGACAGATGGAAAACATTCCTATTGGTATTGTCGATCAGGATAATACTGCTACTTCCCGGACGATAGTCAGGAATATTTCTGCCGTACCAACTTTTAAAGTGACAAAGCATTTTGTAAATGAAGCAGCTGCCCGTGAATCTGTGCAAAAGAAAGAGATTTATGGATATCTTTCCATACCTCCCCAATTTGAACAGAATGCGATTACCGGAAAGAATGCAACACTCTCCTACTATTATCATTATGCATTAATGTCGGTAGGTGGTGAGTTGATGGCGGCATTCGAAACTTCCTTAGCTCCGGTGGCTCTTTCTCCTGTGGTGATGCAAGCGATGGCACTCGGAGTAGAACAGGATCAGATTACCACCTTTTTATTACCCGTACAAGCTAATAACCATCCGATATATAACCCTAGTCTGGATTATTCGGTATATTTAAGTCAGCCCTTTTTCTTTGTGCTGTTTCAGGTTTTGATTCTGTTGATTACCGTGTATGCGGTTGGCATTGAAATCAAGTTCCGCACAGCAGATGATTGGCTGGCGACTGCAAAAGGCAATATAGTGACAGCTGTTTTAGGTAAATTATTACCTTATACCATTATATATATACTGATAGGATGGTTGGCTAATTACGTCATGTTTGGTATTTTGCATATTCCTTTTCAGGGGAGTTGGTGGTTAATGAATATCATGACTGTGCTTTTCATCATTGCAACACAGGCTTTAGGGCTGTTTTTATTCTCGCTGTTTCCGGCAATATCGTTGGTTATAAGTGTAGTTTCTATGGTAGGTTCTCTGGGGGCTACTTTGTCCGGAGTAACCTTTCCGGTTCCCAATATGTATCCGTTGGTGAGGGATGCTTCCAATTTGTTCCCTGTCCGTCATTTTACGGAAATGATGCAAACCATGCTCTATGGAGGCGGTGGGTTTATCCATCTTTGGCCGTCGGCTGTGATACTCTGTATCTTCCCGTTGCTGGCCCTGTCGCTGCTTCCTCATTTAAAACGAGCTATAGAAAGTCATAAGTATGAAAACATTAAGTAAGTTACAACAGTTGTCATTCATCATTCGTCGTGAATTTCTAGCTATCAGTACCAGTTATGCGGTTTTACTGGTGTTGATGGGAGGAATCTTCGTTTACGGGTTGCTCTACAATTATATGTATGCACCGAATATTGTAACCGATGTACCTGTTGCCGTAGTCGACAATTCGCACAGTGAATTGAGCCGTGATTTTATCCGTTGGCTGGATGCTACTCCCCAAGCAGAGATTTTTAGTCAGGCTATGGACTATCACGAAGCAAAAGAATGGATGAAAGAAGGCAAAGTACAGGGAATACTCTACCTGCCTCATGATTTTGAGGAACGGGTGTTCCGGGGAGATGAAGCCGTATTTTCCCTTTATGCAACTACTGATGCCTTCTTGTATTTCGAAGCTTTGCAAGGTGCTTCTTCACGTGTCATGCTGGCTATTAATGATAAATACCGGCCAGATGAAGCAGTGTTTCTTCCACCACAAGGATTGCTCGCCGTAGCTATGGCGAAACCGATCAATGTGGAAGGCACTGCACTCTACAATTATACCGAAGGATATGGTTCCTATCTTATTCCGGCAGTCATGATGATTATAATTTTCCAGACCTTGCTGATGGTTATTGGTATGGTGACCGGAGAAGAATACAGTAGTAAAGGAATCCGTGCATATACTCCTTTGGGGTATGGCTGGGGAGTTGCTATTCGTATAGTGGCAGGAAAAACGTCCGTATACTGTACTCTTTATGCCATCTTTGCCTTTTTTCTATTAGGCTTGCTCCCTCACTTTTTCAGCATCCCCAATATTGGAAACGGATTGTACATCGTACTATTATTGATTCCATATTTGATGGCAACTTCTTTCTTGGGATTGGCTGCATCCAGGTATTTTACGGATTCTGAAGCTCCCCTACTCATGATCGCCTTCTTCTCCGTAGGATTAATCTTTCTTTCCGGCGTTTCCTATCCAATGGAACTAATGCCTGGTATTGGAAAGTAGTCCATTACATTTTCCCAGCTGCACCAGGCACACTCGCTTTTGTGAAACTGAATTCTATGGGAGCCAGTATGGCTGATATCAGACCGGAATATATAACTCTCTGGATACAGGCACTTATTTATTTTACAATAAGTATATGGGTCTATAAGAAGAAACTGGAATCAAATCTGATTAGTTAAATTAACAAAAACAAAACATGCGCTAATTATAACATATAGCAAAAGAACACTTTCAGATAAATCAACTTCGCAAAGTAAATAATCAACTTTGGAAATAAAAATGTTTCTAAATAGATGTTTTCTTGTAGAATCTCTCCTATTTCTTTGCATTTGTCATTGTTTTTGTCTAGTTTCGTTAACTGTTATGTTTATATGATCGTTAGAAGTAGTTTAAAAAACAACTATTTATATGAAATACATTGTATATATTCTTCTCTTTTTTCCTGTTTGGGTTACAGCACAAACATACAAATATATAGGAATAGAAGATGGCTTGAGCAATCGCCGGATATTCAATATTCAGAAAGATGCTCAGGGCTATATGTGGTTTCTTACAAATGAAGGGATGGACCGATACAACGGTAAAGATATAAAACACTATAAATTAAATAAAGAAGGCACTATTTTGGATGCTCCCATACGTTTGGGATGGTTATATACAGAACCACATATCGGTATATGGGTGGTTGGCAAACAAGGACGAGTCTTTCAATACGAAGCCGACAGAGACGATTTCAAAATGGTATATAAATTACCGGATACCTCTGAAGCAATAAGTTGTGGTTATCTGGATCGCAATGATAATATCTGGATATGTCGTAAAGATACTGTATTGCTGTATAATATTAAAGATGCTCATATAGTTCGATTTCCCAATGTATTGCATAGTAGTATTACGGCAATAGAACAAGTAGATGAGCACCATTTCTTTATAGCAACGGAGACGGGCGTACGATATGTCAAACTGGAGAATGGTATTTTAGAGACCATGCCTGTTGAAACACTGGACTATTTTCATGCACAGGTGAGTGAACTGTATTTTCATCGGCAATTAAAAAGATTGTTCATTGGTTCATTTGAAAGAGGAGTTTTTGTGTACGATATGAATACACAGGAAATTATACGTCCGGACGCTGATCTTAGTGATGTAAACATAGCTCGTATCAGCCCATTGAATGAAACAGAGTTACTGATTGCAACGGAAGGAATGGGGGTGTATAAAGTTAACGTAAATACCTGTGAACTGGAAGATTACATTATTGCTAATTATCAGAGTTATAATGAAATGAATGGAAATAATATCAATGATGTTTTTGTAGATGAAGAAAAGCGGATATGGCTTGCTAATTATCCAACAGGAATTACAGTGATTGATAATCGCTATGAAAATTATCATTGGATGAAACATGCTATGGGTAATGCACAGTCATTAATCAATGATCAGGTACAAGCGGTTATCGAAGATCATGAAGGTGATCTGTGGTTTGGAACTAGTAATGGTATTAGTCTTTATAATTCAAAAACAGGTCAGTGGCATTCATTTCTAAGCTCTTTTAATCATCAACTAAAGGACAAGAATCATATATTTATTACTTTATGTGAAGTGGCTCCTGGCATTATATGGGCAGGAGGATATACTTCCGGCATTTATAAAATAAATAAAGAAACGCTATCAGTTGAATACTTCTCTCCTTACCTTCTTTCTCACGTCAATATGCGTCCGGATAAATATATTCGTGATATAGTTAAAGATTCAAGAGGACATATCTGGTCGGGAGGCTATTATAATCTAAAATGTTTTGATTTGGAGACTAACAGTGCACGTCTATATCCGGGACTGAATTCCATAACATCAATTGTTGAAAAAGACAAAGATAATATGTGGATCGGAACTGCTGCTGGCTTGTATTTATTGAATCGAAATACTGGTGAATATCAGTATATTGAAATGGAGATAGGAATCACTTATATTAATACGCTTTATCAGGCAGATAATGGGTTGTTATATATCGGGACAAATGGTATGGGAGTATTTATCTATAATCCTCAAGATAAGACTTTCGAACATTATTTTTCTGATAATTCTGCTTTAGTTTCAAATAGAATATTTACAATATTGCCGGAAGTAGATGGACGTATAATGATGAGTACAGAGAACGGAATAACCTGTTTTCATACTAAAGAAAAGATATTTCGTAATTGGACTAGAGGAGAAGGCTTGTTGCCTGCATACTTTAACGCAGCGGCAGGAACGGTGCGTAAAAATAAAAACTTTGTATTCGGTAGTACGGATGGAGCAATTGAACTTCCGATGAATGTGAAATTCCCGGATTATAAGTTCTCCAGATTGGTATTTAGCGACTTTCATCTGTCTTATCAACCTGTTTATCCGGGTGTCAAGGATTCTCCTTTACAGAAAAGTATCGATGAGACAGATGTATTAGAGCTGGCTTATGATGAGAATACGTTTTCATTTGAAGTTTCTACAATCAATTATGATTCTCCCGGAAATGCACTATATTCGTGGAAATTAGAAGGCTTTTATGAGAAATGGACTCAACCGGGAGCAAATAATTTGATTCGTTTTACCAATTTGCCTCCAGGTAGATATATTCTTCATGTACGTGCTATATCCAGAGAAGAACATGACATTGTTTTTCAGGAACGTGCTATGAAAATTATCATCACGCAACCTTTTTGGTCGAGTTGGTGGGCTATCTTGTGTTATATTCTGTTGGTAATAGGGGGATTTTATTTTGTTCTACGTGTGATAAATCTAAGAAAACAAAAGAATATATCTGATGAAAAAACGCAGTTCTTCATCAATACGGCCCATGATATACGTACTCCGTTAACTTTGATAAAAGCACCTTTGGAGGAATTGCTGGAAGAAGAGAATCTTACCGACAACGGGATAACCCGTACGAACATTGCATTGAGGAATGTGGAAGTTCTTCTGCGACTGGTCAGCAATCTGATTAATTTTGAACGAACTGATGTATATTCCTCTAAAATGAGTGTTTCTGAGTATGAGCTGAATACTTATATGAATGAAATATATGATACATTCTCTTCTTATGCTGCCATTAGGCGTATTGAATATACATACGAGAGTACTTTCAGCTATATGAATGTATCGTTTGATAAGGAGAAGATGGATTCTATTTTGAAGAATATAATATCGAACTCGCTAAAATATACTCCGGAAAATGGAAAGGTCAGCATTTCCGTGTCCGATACGAATGATTCATGGAAAGTGATAATCAAGGATACAGGTATAGGTATTCCTGCCAGTGAACAAAGTAAGTTGTTCAAGCTTCATTTCCGTGCCAGCAATGCTATTAACTCTAAAGTGACGGGTAGTGGTATCGGATTAATGTTGGTAGGAAAACTGGTGAGCCTTCATGGAGGTAAAATTAGTGTAGATAGTGTCGAACATCAAGGTACGACAATCAAAATTGTTTTTCCGAAAAAGAATAAGAATTCTCAAAATATCAGTGACGAAGCACCTTCTAAATTTGAGGCGTTGGCTCCTGTACTGCCCGCTCCGAATGTACCAGCAAAGACAAACGCTACGATAGATAATCCAAATTTACGACGGATTCTTGTTGTAGAAGACAATGATGAGCTACGCTCCTATCTGGTCAGTTCATTATCTTCTATATATAATGTACAAGCTTGCGCTAACGGAAAGGAAGCGTTGATTATTATCAAAGAATATTGGCCGGAACTGGTTCTTTCTGATATCATGATGCCGGAGATGCGGGGAGATGAATTGTGTGTTGCTATCAAAAGTGATATTGAGATTTCACATATTCCTGTGTTGTTGCTTACTGCTTTGGGAGAAGAAAACAATATTCTGGATGGACTGTCGATTGGTGCGGACGAATATCTCATCAAACCTTTCAGCGTGAAAATATTACGGGCGAATATCGCTAATCTGTTGGCAAACCGGGAACTGTTGCGCATGAGATATGCCAATCTGGATATAGAAGCGAAATCAATGGTTCCATCTGCAAACGGTACTAACAGCCTCGATTGGAAGTTTATATCAAATGTAAAGAAAATCGTGGATGAGAATATAAACAACCCTGAATTTTCCGTTAATATGCTCTGTGAATCAAGTGGCATGAGCCGTACCAGTTTCTATTGTAAATTGAAAGCATTGACGGGACAGTCTCCGACAGAGTTTATTCGGGTGATGCGTTTGAAACGTGCTACCGAGTTATTGAAAGAGGGGGAATATGCCATTAATGAGATTTCAGACATGGTTGGATTCTCTGAAACTAAATATTTCCGGGAAGTATTCAAAAAATACTATAAGATGAGTCCGAGCAGGTATGCTAAAGGAGGAGGTAATCCCGCTGCTACTGATCTGGAAGATGACGACGAAGATTGATAAATAGAAAAATAGATGAATAAGTCCTATTATTATAATATGTTCTCCCCTGCTATGAATATCTTTAGCAGAGGAGAACTTTCTTTTTCAAGACTTATTGTTCTGATTTTGGAAAAGTGGGATATTTAAAAGTTCAAATTAATACCACCCATAAACGTAGCTTTCGGCATGGGATAACCTGCATTTATTTCATAGCGTTGCGCCAACAGGTTTTCTCCTTTCACAAAGAGATTAGCGAAATGACAGAGACGATAATTTCCCCGAAGGTTCCACAAGACAAAACTATCTTGTTGCTCGTTGTTTTGTATTACAGAGGTATAAAGCCCCTTTACATATTGTATACCTGTTGATACACTCCAACGTCCGGAAGTATAATCTACTCCTGCGTACAATTTATGCTCGGGAGCGGCAAGAACAGGATTTTCCATGTGAAGCCAGCTATAATTGGCATTGACATTCCAATGTGAATTCATGCGATAACCAATGTTGGTTTCCAACCCCCAGTTTTCTATTTCGCCGGAATTGATATTTAATGGAGGAACCAAACCGTTCGACATAATCACATTATCCCCATTGATATAATAAAGGTTGACTCCGTAGGATAACGCGCCTTCCAACAAACGTTGTGAATATGAAAGTTCGTAACTTATCAGTTTCTCCGGTTTTAGTTCCGGGTTGGCAGGGGTAAACATATACATTTCTCGAATCGTCGGATTGCGGTAGCCTTTGCTAACCATTGCTTTAAGTTCTCCATGCTTCGGCAAATGAAAGGCCAACCCACCTTGTGGAATCCATTCAGTACCTACATGCGAATGATGGTCTACACGAATACCTGCATCCAATGAGAACCAGCTATTGATATCCTGACGGAAATCAATGTATCCGGCAAACTCATCCATTTGCTTGTCTACCCCCGGAGTATGTTCACCTGTAGCTACAACCTTGTTCCACGATTCACCTCCGAAGTGCTGATAATCCAGCCCTACGGTCAAACGGTTGCCGGTAAAGAGAGTGGCACTTTGATACCATGACACACCCAACATCTTATCTTTGGAGTTGAAATGTGACTTTTGCGGTTCTTTTCCTATCTGATAACCATCATTGATTTTATGCCGTCCCCAGTTATAGAAAAAGCTCAAAGCACCCGAAGTCTTCTCGTAATGATTCTTTAAAGCAAATGATGTCATTCCGCGAGTGATACGGGAATCGTTGTCGATCAATGGTACTTGAATAGTTCCCGGATTGGAAGCATTAAAGTGAGTCACGTTTACATCTCCCCATAACTTCCAGAAAGAGCTGATGTCATAGCCTAACTTTGCATATCCACCGTATTGCTCGAATTTCATATCAGGGCGATGTCCGTCCGTACGATTATATGAGCCGGTTACGACACTACTGAAACGTCCCTTTTTGACACGGTTGGAAAATTCAGTCTGTAATGTGTTGTATGAACCATAGCCCACTTGCATATTCGTATTTACTCCATCTTCCTGTTGCTTGCGGGTGACAATATTAATCACTCCACCCATTGCATTCGAACCATAAAGCACGGATGCGGGGCCTCGTAACACTTCTACTTTTTCTGCCATCATCGATTGATAAGCATCCGCTATCGGATGTCCCATCACCCCCATGTACTGCGGATGACCGTCAATCAATACCAATAATCCCGCTGTCGGGCTACCACCGATACCGCGCAGGCTCATACCTCCCGCAGCTCCGCCGGATACACCATATCCCATGACGCCACGATTGGTAGTGAATAATCCCGGCACCTGCTCCGTCAATAACGGCAACAGAGAAGGTTCATATCTTTTCTCAATCTGTTGCCTGCTGACTACGGAAATAGTCATCGGAAGATGACGTACATCTGTCTCATTACGTGTCCCGGTGACTACAACTTCATCGATCATATAATTTCTTCCGGCCTGTGTACTGTCTCTCTTAGTCTGTGCCATTCCCGAGAGGGAAAGCAAACTACCGAACAGGAATAAACAAGCTGTATTTCTTCTCATACTTTATTTCGTGTTTCAGTTATCTCTTTCTTACTTCCTACTTCTGATTTTTTCCAGGAAATCGCGGATCAGCGGTAATATTTCTTCTGCTGATTCCACTTCGCTACACATAGTTTCTACTGGACATCCTCCTGTACGGTCGCGGTTCCAGATAAAAGCAACTTCCTGCGCAAAATCGACTTTCACATCTGATTTCCGGAATAGCTCCAAAGCCTTGGTACTGATAATATCCGTATATAATTCTTCTATACCACCCAGAATCATCAGGGCGGCAGCTCCCTTGCCAACCACTTTGTCGGCAACCAAAGCTCCTTTAAGAAACTCCGGTTCCTGTGTTAGCAAATCATAGAGATCGGCTACGCCACGTTGAGTGAAAGTGCGGATTTTTCCTCCGTTGGCAATGGTACAGGAATATCCTCCTGTATGTAATAGATTGATTAATTCTTCCATCGTTTCTTTTATAAAGTACCTTGTTTCAATTGTTCTACAAACTGGTCTATCCGGTGCAGTTCTTTCGGAATATCAATGTTTTGCGGGCAATGAGCCACACACTGATTGCAACCGATGCAATGACTTGCCTGTCGAAGTTTGGGCACGCTACGGTCATATCCGACAAGAAAAGCGCGTCGGGCTTTCGCATAATTTTCATCCTGCCCGCTTCTGGCGACATTACCTTCATTGACACAACGGTTGTAATGCAACAATACAGCAGGTATATCCAGCCCATACGAACATGGCATACAGTATTTGCAGTCGTTACAAGGGATAGTAGGATATTTCAGCATTAATTGTGCCGTTTCTTCGAGGAATTCTTTTTCTTCATCTGTCAATGGTTCCAAAGGAGAATAAGTGCGGAGATTATCCTGCAGATGCTCCATGTAAGTCATACCACTTAATACAGTCAGAATATCCGGGAATGAACCGGCAAAACGGAAAGCCCAGGAAGCGACACTGCTTTCCGGACGACGTTGTTTGAGCCGTGCCACCAGATTATCATTCAACTTGGATAGACGTCCTCCCAAAAGTGGTTCCATAATGATGGCAGGAATCCCCCGTTTGGCCAGTTCGCCATAGAGATATTCCGCATCCGTATTTCGAGTATTGGTCTCTTTGGCATGTTTCCAGTCTACATAGTTGAGCTGTATTTGTACAAAATCCCATTTAAATTCATCGTGTCGTGAGAGCAGATAATCATATACCTCAATATCACCATGGTAAGAGAATCCGAGATTCCGGATACGTCCGGCTTCACGCTCTTTAACCAGAAAATCAAGTATTCCGTTATCCAGGTATCGTCCTTTAAGGGCTTCCATTCCTCCCATGCCGATGCCGTGGAGCAACATATAATCAATGTAGTCGACTTGTAGCTCCGCAAACGATTTGTGGTACATCTTGAGCGAGGCTTCGCGAGACCACGTATCAGGAGAGAAATTAGATAATTTGGTAGCGATGTAATATTTATCACGGGGATGGCGACTTAATGCAATACCTGTTGCCTTTTCGGAAAATCCTTGTACATACGCCGGAGATGTATCGAAATAGTTTACTCCGTGAGCGATTGCATAATCTATCAATCCATTGACGGCATCCTGGTCGATAACTTCACCATTACCATCGGGAGCAGGTTTGAGCGGCCAACGCATACAACCATATCCCAAAAGTGAAACACGGTCACCGGTGGTTGGAGATGTGCGATAAGTCATTTTATCGGTGGGCACCTCTCCTTCTCCTGTTGTGCTACTTGCAGAAGTAGTTCCCTTTGAAGAGCATCCGTATAGCAGACCTGTCGATGTGGCTGCACTGATACCTACAATCTTAATAAAATCTCTTCTATTTATATCTTTCTTATTTTTTTCTTCCATAATCTTATACTGATTTAGATCAAATAATTCTGTGCATCTGATGCCCGCTCACATAAATGGCACTGAAAGGACGGGACGGACAAAGGTTCTCACACGCTCCGCAACCAATGCATTTTTCTACATTCACTACCGGAATCTTTAGAGAATCCGCCTTGTCAGGATCGGAAGCCACCATTTGTATAGCACCTGTCGGGCAATGGCGGGCACAGTTGCCACACTCCATTCCATCCGTCAAAGGCACACAGTTCTCTTTAATCCATACGGCATGTCCGATCTGAATAGCCGATTTCTCAGCAAGACTGGTCAGATGAATAGCATCTGTCGGGCATACTTCCGCACATTTTGCACATTCGGGACGACAATATCCACGTTCATACGACATTTCCGGTTGCATCAACGTCATCAGATTGTCTGAAGGACGCAACACCTGGTTGGGGCAAACAGATACGCATAATTGGCAGGCAGTGCAATGTTGAGCGAAATTGCGCGCGCTTAATGCACCGGGAGGATAAATTGGATTTTCTCTGTTCGGGATCTTCTTATCCTCAATAGTGGCTAACCCGCCGTCCACTTTCTTTTCCTGTGCTTTCAGGACAGAAGTTGTCGCAAAGATAGCCGATGCCGAAAGGAAGCTACGGCGGGCATTATCAATCTGTTCGGTAGTGACAGCCTTTGCTTTCATATCTTCGCTTGTAGCTGTTTCGTTTTTAGGTTTCCGTCGAGTGTATTTAATGGCTCCATGCTTACACTTTCCGATGCAATCCATACAAGCCACACAACGACTATAATCAATTTCATGAGCTTTTGAATTGATACATGATGCTTTGCAATTACGGGCACATAAACCGCAACTATTACATTTGGAAGTATCAATCACCGGTTTGAATATCGCATATTTGGATATAAATCCCAATACAGTACCCACCGGACAGATGGTATTGCAATACGTTCGTCCATTGCGCCACGCCAGAATGAAAAGGACAATGAGAGTGACAACGGCAATAATCAGTGTTAAAAGGCTCTTCATCCATACATCTACCTCATAAAAAGCATAACTATCCATTCGTTCGGCAAAGTATGCCAACAGGTTGTTTCCCCATTGCCAAACCGGCGCGAAAAGGCTGGAAGCTATTCGTCCATAAGCACTATACGGAGCCAGTAAGATAGCCAAAGAATTCAGCCCTGCAACCATCATGATAATGAACACTCCTAAAACGCCATACCGCAACCATTTCATTGCCGGTGAATAGCGGAAACGATTTTTCTTTTGTTTACCGGATACCCACGAAACGATGTCCTGAAACACTCCCAACGGACAGATAACGGAGCAATAGATACGCCCGAACAGGAATGTAAATACAACTAAAAACAATACGACACCTATATTCAAGGCTAATAAAGCCGGCAGAAATTGAATTTTCGCCAACCATCCGAACCATGTGTGCAATGTACCCGTAAAGTCGAGAAAAAGCAGGGTAATAAGCGTAAAGCACACAATGGCGGCTGTAAGTCTGATAGTACGTAGCATAAACTTTTTTAATTTTCAATTTATAGTAGTTATCTCTAAATGTCCAAAACAGTCAGGATTGAACCATCTGTATTTCAACGTTGCAAATTTAATCAGTGAAATTTGTTTTTCAACTATACAGATTACAGAATGTTTTACCAATTTTACTGATAAATAGAAAAGAAACGTTTAACCATATTGGGTGAAGAGCTATTTTTCTAATGTCACGACCTCTCCGATCTCCGGAATCAATACATTGAGGTAATCTTTATTCTTCATCTCTTCTGCATTCTTCAAAGGCTCGTCCCAACGATGTTTGGCTAACGCATATTTAGAATGATGTACGGTCAGGACTTTCTTCGCTTTTAAGTCTCTGGCTGTCTGCGCCATATATTGGGGCATGAGGTGGATTAAGCTCCACTCTTTGTCGTATTGCCCGTTTTCAAGGATTGCAAGGTCGATATCGGGGAAGCGGTTGCCTATTTCCGCATAATGTGTATCATACCCTCCGTCTCCGCCAATGTATATCTTTTGTGAAGGAGCTTCCAACAGGAAAGAAGCCCAAAGTGACTGGTTGGCAGTAAGTCCGCGGCCGGAGAAATGACGGGCGGGCAAACAATGTATCATAAAGCCGGGAGCAAGACGTGCATCTTCATTCCAGTCAAGCTCTACTATACGTTCTTTATCGAATCCCCAGTATTCAAAGTGTTCACCGACACCCAACGGGCAAATCACTGCTCCAATCCGGTCTTGTAGTTTTTTGACCGTGTTGTAATCCAAATGATCCCAATGATCGTGACTAATCACCAGATAATCAATGTCTGGCATATCATCCGGTGTATAACGTTCCGTACCTTTGAAGGGCTTGTTGACAAAAGATACAGGAGAAGCGATACAGAATACCGGGTCAACCAATATTCGTTTTCCTCCCGTTTGAATCAGGTAAGATGAATGTCCGAACCATACCAATATTTCTTCGTGACGGTCAATCTTCCGTAAATCCGTCTTTGTTGTTTTGACAGCCTGTTCGGGACGCAGACCATCTATCTTTTTGAAAATGAACTCCCAGATTCCGCTAAAACGTCCTCTGTCGGAAGTCATCAACAGGGTTTCGTGCAGGTTTTTAAATTCTCCGTTTCTATAATTGGGAGATTTCATGACTCTCTCCAGCCGTTCCCCGCGAGGAGTTCTGCCGAAGCTGGGTTGATTGATAAAAACAATGACTGACACAGCCAGCAACGCTATTATAGCTAATATACATCCTACAATCATACGTGTTCTGAATTTCTTGAATATGATACGCATATAATTAATGACTAAATTATTTCACGCAGCAAATATACAGGTATTCAGAAAGCCCGTTAGTATATAGATTACAGATTGTTATACCATAATTACTGAAAGCAATTGTCTGTTGGGTGTCAGTCTATTGTGTGAACAAACCTTTTCTTATTCAGTGCTTTAGAAATAAATTTTGTAGCTGATGTTCGGAATCAATCCCGATCCGTCTTTTTCTTCTACTACGCTTGTTCTTTCATTGTATTCATAGAAATGCATTCCGGTGCGCATACCTACATTCAGTATCTTTAGAGAGAACTCGTGAGACACTCTTTTCTTATTGATCCGGAAGCTGATAGAGACATCACC
This sequence comes from Bacteroides sp. AM54-2NS, assembly GCF_003602935.1. Lineage (NCBI taxonomy): Bacteria > Pseudomonadati > Bacteroidota > Bacteroidia > Bacteroidales > Bacteroidaceae > Bacteroides > Bacteroides sp. AM54-2NS. Next base: position 60,680 of record NZ_QTMZ01000018.1, on the reverse strand, counting down.
ATTAATGGAAGGATTGAAACGTTTGGTATATGCCTTGCTTTCGTCAAAAACGATGTCGCGTTCTTCCTGGCTTTTTTCTTCATCCACAGGAGTATAGCGTCCCCCTCCCTGAAAAAACAGGCGTCCGTTTATACTTAATACATTTTGTTTGAGTCTGCCGACCATCCATTCTTTTCCGGCGAGCAAGTTCACTAAATAACTTTTGTCCAGTCTTGTATTTCGCCAGATACGATCTCCTCCCCTATATTTCGACTTGAATAATGAACCTGTAATCATATAGTAGAAGCCATTTTTCATATACTGCTCCAATGTTATATCTATTCCATAGTTTTTCGCTGTTCCGGTGCTTGTCAGGATCCGGTCTAAATAGAATTCTTCGTAATTAATAATCGAAAAGGAAGAATTCTTTTCCACCGGTATGTGGAACAGGTATTGATAATAGGGTTCTATTTTCAGATGCAGACTTTGATTAATATTCCAGTCATAAGTAAATCCGAAATGATGTGCCTTAGAAAAATCCAGGTATCGGTTTGATTCCTTTTTACCATTGATTATCTGTTCGACAAAATAATAATCGAGCCTTTCCCTATGGCTGTGCAAACCGTAAGCTACCGCTAAAGAATGTGCAGGATTTATTTCCCATTTGAGCGCGACTCTCGGTTCTATCGACCAATTCTTGTTTAAAGTAAAGTATTGTCCGGTAACTCCCAAACTGGTTGTCAGGTTATTGCTCAAGTTGATTACGGAACTGCTATACGCCGAAAGAACTGTACTTTCTCCACTACCTTTCGAAAGCTGCTCCATGGGTTGGTTTAATCCAAAATAAGGACTGACCTTATAATCAAGATCATATTTAAGTTCCGTAATGGTAATCCCCGTTCTATTGGTGTGCCTCGAACTGAATTTCTTGTTCAGATAAGAATTGAACACAAAATTCCATCTGCTGTTTTGAATATCTCCCACTTGGACAATGGTTCCATCGTCAGTCTGTAAGTTGACTAGTGAATGATCTTTCGAATAGGTTGCAGATAGAGACGAACGGATATAGGTATTTTCATTAATTACATATTTATGAGTTAGCCCGCCTGCCAGTTTATCCAGTTTGTTAGATCCCGACGACCGGTCTCCCATCGTTTCCCATTCGGAACGATCCAAAACCTCTGCCTTGTTCCTGTCGATCAATCCTAATCCCCAGATCGAAAAGGTTCCGGCTTTACGTGTGGGGAAATTCAGTTTAAAGGCTAAATCCTGATATTTCAGGTTGATGTCATTGCCCGACGCCAGCGAGGTAGTGGAAAAACGGTAATTAATCAGGTAGGAACTTCCCCGTTTTTTATTGATAGGACCTTCCGAAGCCAAATCTATCCCCATGAGTCCGACCTGAAAAGCGTGTTCGTACTTCTGATTATTACCATTTCGCAGATGCATATCGAAAACTCCTGATAAGGCATTGCTGTATTCCGCAGGGAAAGCTCCGTTGTAGAAGTCGGAGTTGCCGATGACTTGCGTACTCAAACCGGACAGGAATCCTCCGCCCAAACCTGATAAATCGGCAAAATGGGTAGGATTAGGTATTTCAATTCCCTCCAGTCTCCATTGGGTAAATTGTGGAGCGTTTCCCCGGATGGCAACTGCATTGGTACCGACATCTCCTGCTACTCCTGCAAATGCAGAACTCAACCGTGCAGGGTCGTCAAAGCCATTGGCAAATCGTGACGCTTCTTCGATACTAATCATACGTCCTCCTGTGATGGCCATCGGGTTGACAGTCCGGTCTTTTTTTATTTCCGGTTTGACAAGCACTTCGGCCAAATCCTGTACATTTTCATCCATTGGAATCTCTACAAATACTTCTTTGGAAGAAGTGACAGATACTTCGGTGATGATACTTGAGCGATACCCCATAAAAGTTGCCTGAATATTATAACGCCCTACCGGGACATTATTAATCCGGAAATTTCCCCGTTCGTCAGTCGAACCTCCCCGCGAGGATCTTCTGTTATACAGACGGAGGCATATTCTATCGGCGTATTGGTTTTGGAATCAACAACAATTCCTCTTATGGTTTGAGTCAGTTTTTGTGTATCATTGTTGGCGGGCTTTTGCTTGTTATCCTGCAAAGAGATAATAATATGATATCCTTTTATTTTATATGCATATCCTGTTCCTTTCAATAGTTGGGTCATGGCTTTGTCGACAGTTACATTTTTGAGAGATAAAGAGTGCTTCTTTTCGATATCCAGCTTCGATTGCTCATAAGCGATGCTATATCCGGTTTGTGTCTCTATTTGTGCAAAAGCCTCTTTTAATGAGATCTTTTTATTTTGTATGGTAATCTTTTTTTCTTTATTCTGTGCAACAGTTGTAAGAGAGAGAAAAGTAAAAAATAAAAAAATGGCGAGCTTACCTGCTCTTTTCTTTGTATTTATTCGATTCATTATTCTATATTTGTATGTTGATACTTCATTTTACGTCACTTGTTGAATGAGGGTAGACATTTCAGAACTGGGAAGAGGGTCTCAAGCTACTTCCCGGTTCTTTTTATTCATAGGCTGTTTCTTTTTTATGGTTGGGTTACTACTATTTTCTTTTCATACTGCTGATAATCAAAGCCGATTATATCTTTCAATATATTCAGTATTTCATCCAGGCTTTCATCTTTTAGAAACTTGACGTATATCGTTTCGATGTGGGGATAGTTGCTGTATTATCAATCGTGGTGTTGTAGTGTCTTTCCAAGGTTCGGAATATTTCTCCGGCACTGGCATTGGTAAAGACTAGTTTTCCCACTATCCAGCAGTTGGTATCATTGGTATCTATCATTGATATATGGATGTCTGATGATTTTTTGTCGTATGTAAGCTGCTCATTGGGCTTTAGTATATGGGGAGGTTGGGACTGAACGCTCACTTCCACCTTACCGCTAGTCAATGTAGTAGTTATTTTCTCATCATTAGGATAGGCTTTCACGTTGAATCTGGTTCCGAGCACTTTCACCGAAAGTTGGGACGCTTCTACAATAAAAGGACTTGCGGTATCTTTTTTGACAGAGAAATAAGCTTCGCCGTCAAGCATGACCAAGCGTTTATCTTTGGCAAAAGTTTCCGGGTATAAAATGGTACTTCCCGCGTTCAACCATACTTCCGAACTGTCTGGTAAGATCAGGCGTTTCTGTTCTCCGTAGGCAACGGATACTTCTATCATTTCGTTTTGGGGAGAAAGATAGTAGAACATTCCTCCTGCAAATAAAAACAAAGGAATAATAACGGCGGCAATACGGGCAAATTTCTGATAAGAAACTATGTTGGTGAGATGCTCCTTATTATATCCCGTTCTTAAATTCACCCGTTCCAATGAAGCATAAGTATTCGAATCGGCTTCTACGTCCAATTCATTCCAAAAATCCAGTGAAGCTTTAGCTTTCGCCTGCTGATTTTTATCTTTGATGATCCACTTCTGCACTTTTTCTTCCGTTTCGGATGGAAAACGGGCGGAGAGGAACATTTTGATGATTTTACTGATATTACTTTTCTTCATTTTTGCTGCACTTTACTATATATACAGTTTGGTGGCAAAAAGCTCAATAAGAAAATAGAAGTTTTTTTGAAAAGTAATTATATAAAGAAAAAAGGTGAAGATATTACAAAAGTTTTCTTTGTTTAGACCTCTGTAACAGCACCACCTTGATATATACATTTTCAGTTTCGCGATTACATAATTGTGAAACTGATTTTACGTCCCAATCCTTGGAATATTTTAAATAACGTAGAAAGTTGAATATCAGTATGACCATTTTCAATACGCGATATATAACTTTTTTTTGTACCAATTTTAGCAGCAAGCTGCTCTTGTGTCATACCAGCCTTTAATCTTTCTGCTCGTAATTGTTCACCAATGATAAATGCTTCACAACTGTTTTCAAACTCGTAACGTTCTGCAGTTCCAGGAACTCCAAAATCTTCAGAGATTAAATCTTCAAGAGGAGTACATCCTCTTTCTTTCAACTTTTCATTATCCATTGTTTATCCCTCCTTTCTCTTTTTTTCTGAAAATACTCATTCATTATTCGTTTGGCTCTTTCTATTTCAGCCAAAGGTGTTTTTTGAGTTTTCTTTTGGAATCCATTGAATAATATCACTAGATTCCCATCATCCATACAACAGAAAACACGATATATGTTACTACTTTCTTCTATGCGAATTTCGAATAATCCCTGCACACCAGTTACCGATTTAAGATATTTTTCAGGTATTTGCTCCAATGTCATGATGTATATGAAGATCTGATACATTTTCTGCAATACATTCCGAGGCAAAGTCTTCCTAAAATCTTTAAAGTAGTTTGCATATGCTACTACTTGGCGAACATATTCCCTTTTTCCTGTCATACGACTCTCTTTTGTTTTACAAAGATAACTAATAAGTGAACAGCAGAAAATGATTGGGCGTTTTTTTTTCGTCAATTTATAGTAGTGATACCAAAAAACATGAAATCACCTTCCGTATTTCTTTCAAAGCAAGGCTTAACTGGCTTTCAACATTTCTTTTGGTAGTATTCAGGCGTTCGGCAATCTCGGCATTGGATAGTCCTTCGTTACGGCTCAATGTATAAATCATTCTCCGTTGTTCGGGCATTCCTCCGACAAGTTTGTCAATCAGCATTTCCAGTTCCTTGGCAATAAGGTCTTCTTCGGAAGTAGAGCTATATTCTGTATCTTGGTTGTTGTTCAGATAGGCATCGCACACATATTTATGTTTCAGGAAGTTGATGGCTGCATTTCTGGCAATGGTGTGCAAATAAGAATTGAATGATTTGGATGTATCAATGGAATGACGATTGATCCAAAGATTGACAAATAAATCCTCTGTCAGCTCTTCTGCATCGGGCTCCGATTTTATATATCCGTCAATGAATGTTTTGGTTTTGTTGTAGTATGCTATAAAAATAGTCTCAAAGGCCTTGTGATTCCCATCCTGAAAGGCCTCCAGCGTTTTTATATCAATGTTATTACTCATACTATTTCCCAACTTTCATTTCATTAGGACAAAAGAAACAATAATTTATCTTATATGAATGCTCTTTTTTGAAATATTAATGATATTAGGAGGATTTATTTTATTTTAATGGCCGGTAAAGAATACCAAATACATTCAGCAGATAGCCTAACAAACAGACTAAAGGGGCAATGCGTATGCGTGTTTCGCTAAATATATCGGGATGATAGGCGGCAAGGGTACTCCCCTCGCCGCTCATCAATATATATCCTGCGATAATCAATATCGAACCGATTATTAAAATGATGTAATTCTTTTTGTTTAATACAGTTTCCTGTTCTTTCTCTTTTACTATTTTTGTTTTCATCTTTCTTGAGTTTAGTTTTGATAATTCATTAGTTGAGTGAGTCGCATGTATTTCTCTTCAAACTGTTGATTACTCTGTTTATACCTCTCTTTATCCATATCTTTCAGTAATTCATTACACTGATTCCACTGCCAGAACTTATACAGGCAATCCCGTTGAACCATTGCTATCCGGCTATCTCCCAGCGAGAAAGCCCAGTCGATATAATCTTTCGATTCTGCTATCAGATCATTCAATAAAGTGATCGCTTTCCCGGTTTTTCCTATGGAGGCATAAGCTGTGGCTATCTCATACGAACCACTCTCGTATACTTGAGGTACATTATACGCCGGAATAGCTTGTTCGGCATACGCTAATACTTTTTGGGCACGGGCATTGTCTCCTTGTTTCACCAGTTCTTTCGCCAGTTGAGCAAAGAGCCTTCGGTGGGAATAGCAGATGCGCATAGTCGTTTCGTCCAGATAAAGTCCGGGAGTATCTAATCCTCCATATTTATATTTGTTCATCACATTCTCGTAGAATTTCTCCGTATCTATTGCATATCCATTGTCCCCTTCCGCGTCTCCCCATTTTTTATAATTAAACGGGGTAAACCGGAATGCCAATCCTTCCTGGACAAAGTAATCATCAAACTTCAATTTAGTGGCATTTCCCACCGAGATAGCCATGTATAACGGACGTTCCCAGTTGCAGTTAGCCAATATTTCGAGTATGAGCAAATCTACTTTAGTCAGCAGGCGTATATCTTTCAGAGAAATAGATAGTTTATCCGGTATCGCATTTTTCAATTCTTCTCCTTTTAAATGACGAATGGCTTTAGGTAGCATTATTCCCGAACGAAGCACTGCATCCTTATCGATGTGAATATTTATCGTATCGGTAGGTATCACATGAAATTCCTGCTTCTCTGCAAATACCCAATGTTTCAAGATATTCTTTATCTCATACGGATCATCTCCAAAACTGTCACGGGCTTCTTCGGGATGCTTTTGATACAATTCTTCTATTTGTTTTTTCAACTCCGGACGAACGGCTACATATTCGTTTTTTCCCTCTTGATATTGATTTTGTTTCCAGCTGATCGGTAGTCCGGGAGCATTGTATAGAGGACATTGTTGCTGATAAATATACCAGTCGGTTTGCGCATAACTTAAGTTGCAGATGCGTGAATCTCTGCGTACCTCTTCCGTGTCCTGATTATACCACAAAGGGAACGTATCATTGTCTCCGTTACAGAATATGATCGGATTTCCTGTATCGGGAAGCGTCATTAGATAATTAGCCCCAAAGTCACGGCAGGTATACCGGTTGCTCCGGTCGTGATCGTCCCAAGTCTGGCTTGCCATTTGTACGGGGATGAGCAGGCAAAGCAGCATGAGTAAGCTGACTGGGAGGACTTTAAAGTGCTTCCGACGAAGCATGTCACAGCATCCGGCAGCTCCCATCCCGATCCAGATAGCGAAGGCATAGAACGAACCTGCATACGCATAATCCCGTTCGCGAGGTTGTCCGGGAGTCTGATTCAGATAGAGCACAATCGCCAATCCGGTCATAAAGAAAAGGAAAAACAAGACACTGAATTGTTGCTTGCCTTTCTTTCCACGTGCCCATTGCCAATAGATACCAAGTAGTCCTAATAATAACGGCAAACCATAGAAAACATTGTGCCCTTTATTCTGACGCAAAGATTTCGGTAAAAGCTTCTGATCCCCCAAGCGCAGGTTGTCAAGCCAGGAAATTCCTGTAATCCAGTTGCCGTGTTCCGGTTCACCGCTTCCTTGAATATCATTCTGCCGTCCGACAAAATTCCATAGGAAATAACGTACATACATGTAGTTGAGTTGGTATGTAATGAAATAAGTCAGGTTCTCTTTTTGTGTGGGTACATCATTCGTGCTTCCCGACCATCCTTTATAAGAAGCAGCCAAACGATCATTCCACATTCGCGGAAACAACATATTTTGAGTGTAGCACACATTTTCTTTATAGCCGATGATTTTATACTTGCCTTCTTCTTTATCTTGTCGATATATGGCACTACCTTTTTCTGTTTTCACTTTGTAATAGTCTCCTTCGGGCACATACTCCGGTTCGGAAGCGTAGGTTCTTCCATAAAGTAAAGGGGCACTTTCATACTGTTCGCGATTCAGGTAGCTTTTGAGCGTGAAAATATGATCCGGTGCATTTTCATTAAGCGGTGTATTGGCATTGGCACGAATCAATATGACCGCATAAGTGGTATATCCTATGGTGAGCATGAGCAGGCACCATAAACCGGTATGTACTATGCGTTTTTTGAATCGGTAGATGGCTCCTATCAACAAAAACAGGACTAAAGTCAGAAAAATGATTAATCCTGTTTGGAAAGGAAATCCCAATACATTGACGAAGAATAGCTCGAACCATCCTCCCATATCAGCCATTCCGGGTATATAAACAAAGAGAATCAATACAATAAGAAGACCGGACAGCGCAATCGTTCCGATCACTCCCTTGAGTGATATTGCTTGGTATTTTTGGTAATAGAACACCAATACAATAGCAGGAATACAAAGCAGATTGAGCAGATGTACTCCGATGGAAAGTCCTATGATATAGGCTATCAGGATAATCCAGCGGTCGCCGGATATTGAATCTGCTTCGTCCTGCCAGCGAAGAATCATCCAAAAAACCAAAGCTGTGAGGAAGGAAGAGAAGGCATATACTTCACCCTCTACCGCACTGAACCAGAATGTATCGCTGAAGGTGTAAGCCAAAGCTCCTACAAACCCTGCTCCTAAAATGATAATTACGTCGGTCGTTGATAGCTTCCGTGCATCATCCGTAAGTATGCTTCGCACCAATCGGGTAATACTCCAAAAAAGAAATAAAATGCACCCTGCACTTAATAGTGCATTTAAAAAGTTGACCATGCGCGACACCTGCGAAGCATCGGATGCAAACTGGGTGAATAGATTCCCGACAAGCATATAGAAAGGTGCTCCCGGTGGATGACCTACTTCTAGCTTTTCGGCACACGAAATAAATTCGGGACAATCCCAAAAACTTGCGGTAGGTTCAATAGTCATTCCATACACAAAAGCTGCTATCAGAAAGACAATCCAACCTCCTAAATCGTTTCCTCTTTTAAATAATAAGTAACTCATTGTTCTGTCATTTTTTTGTTTGCAAAGTTACAGAACATGCATATATGATAAGTGTTTTTAGCCGGACAGATACGGACAAAATGATTCCGTAATTTATTGATATTCAGACTTAATAGAAGTCTAAATACAGACAAAAGCAGACAGCATATATATAGAGGAAATTTATTTATTCTGTAATTTCATTGTTTCTTCAATTTTAGCTTATTTCTGTACGGGTTTTCACCACAGAGGACACAGAGGGCACAGAGGTGAATTTTATTCATTACTTACGGTTTTGAGCATAATTGTGATGCGTAATCCCCTACTATAAAGTTGAAAAACGTAAAAACATCTGCCACCTGCAACGAAAAGCGTGTAATGTGCTAGTTGATAAATAGTTGGAACGTTGCAGATACCTGCGGCAGATAGGTTGCAGATACTTTATCTGCAACACAGTATAAACTTTACATAAGCTAATTCTTTAGGAGTGCAAAAGTTTATTTGAATACATAACTTCCTGTTTCCAGGCGGGGAATTATCGTTTCCTGCATTAGAAACTACAGTTTCCACGGTAGGAACGAGAGTTCCCAAGGCGGGACACTACAGTTTCTACGTAAGGATACTGTCGTTTCTCCGTAGAGACACTACAAATTATCCATAGAGCCATCCCAATTATCCCATAGCTTTGCATAAAGGAATAAAGGCTTTTTCTTTGATTATATAACGTGTTGCAGATACTTTATCTGCAACCTATCTGCCGCAGGTATCTGCAACGCTCCAACTATTTGTCAACTAGTGTATTACACGCTTTTCGTTGCAGGTGGCAGATGTTTTTACGTTTTTCAACTTTATAGTAGACAAAACTTTCATTCATTTCTGCACTGAAATAAATTTCTCCACTAAAGTGGCGAAGTCCCCAGTGATTTAATAATATCTTCCAATGATTCTTTCGAGTTTATCAGCATCAGTTTCTCCGTTTTTATTCTGGAAATTCTTCGTGTTAGTGTTTCGGTAGTAAGTTTCATTAAATCAGCAAAATAAGCCGGTTGAACTCCTTCCCGTAGAAAAGCACATACCCTTAAATCTTCTTCCGTGAGTTTTGGACTTATCTCTTTCAATTTAGAAACAAGTCCATAGACATTCTCTTGAAGTCGCAGCAACTCTGTCCAGTCTTTCTCGGAGAAAGAAGGGATTTTAGAAGACAAAACATTCCGTTCCTTAAATTGCCGTACTTTTGAGACAACCGGAGAACTTTCATAGATATGTAACTGAAGAGACTGATACTTCTCTTCGAGATGATTACATCGCAACATCAGCTTATCCGATTCGACATCTTTCTTCAGTATTTCCTCTTTGAAAAGATTCAGTTGGGAAAGTGCGTGCCGGTTTTTCTTCCAGAGTAGTCCAAGCAACAAAGACATCACACCAAACATACCTAAAGCAGAAGACAGAATGACCGAAGAATCACTTTTGTTATCATTTAATATCAACTGACTGGCGTATGCCTTTCTTTCCATTTCCAGTGCTTCATCAAAGTTACCGTATTTCTGATAATAAAGACTACATCGTTTGCATATTTTTGCCAGATGATCGTATTCCTCTGTTTCTTTGGCAAGTTTGATTGCCTCCTTAAAGTGGATTTCTGCATCCTCTTTCTGTTCCAAATCACTTTCTACACAGGCAAGATAATAATATACTTTAGATTTTTGATATTCATCACCGTGTTTCTCATAATAAGATGCCGCCTGCCTAATCTGCTTATCAGAGGAATGAGGAATGTTTTTATCCTCGTTGAGCTGGGTACACAATAAATTATACTCTGCCAGTTGAGCCTCATTCATTTGGCTTGACTGAATAGTCTCAAGAATAATGGATGCTGTATCAGGGTCCTGCTCCATCAGTTGCGCAGCCTTGTCCAGCCCTTGCTTCACGCTCGTCCCTTCCGGATGACAGGCAGCCAGTGAAAGGAGCATCATATACAATAAAATTCGAAGATTATTCATAACTCTATTTTTGTCTTTGCAAAGGATTGATTGGATTTGCAAATATAAAAAATAATCGGCATTTATGCTTCTATAAGTTACACAAAATATAGTGACGCTATCCTGTTCTTATAGTGACACTATCCTTGCTAAATGGCGTCACTATCCTGACAGGATAGCGTCACTATGTTTTTTTGACAAATATCAAGCCGTTGCGGGCTATTAATTAAGAAGATAAGCCGTATCTTTGTAGCAAACAAGAAAATTATATATCATGATTAAAAACATTGTATTTGATTTTGGAGGAGTGATTGTAGATATTGATCGTGACAAAGCGGTTCAGGCATTTATCAAACTAGGACTGGCAGATGCTGATACCCGGCTGGATAAATATCACCAGACCGGCATCTTTCAAGAATTGGAAGAAGGAAAGCTAAGCGCGGATGAGTTTCGGAAACAATTGGGGGATTTATGTGGCCGTCCATTGACGATGGAGGAAACCAAACAGGCATGGCTGGGCTTTTTCAATGAAGTAAATCTAAATAAACTCGATTATATATTGGAATTGAGAAAGTCCTATCATGTGTATATTTTAAGTAATACCAATCCTTTTGTTATGTCGTGGGCATGCAGCCCCGATTTCTCATCGAAGAAAAAGCCGTTGAATGATTATTGTGACAAACTATATTTGTCTTATCAGGTCGGTCACACGAAACCTGCACCCGAAATTTTCGAATTTATGGTGAATGATTGTAATATCATTCCTTCCGAAACTTTATTTGTTGATGACGGCGCTTCAAATATCCATATAGGCAAGGAACTCGGATTTGAAACGTTCCAGCCGAAGAATGGTGAAGATTGGCGGGAAGAAATGACTGCTATCTTGGAGAAATGATAATTGAGCAGTTAGTACCATACCGCAAATAAGAAATATGCAACCACAAGTCATACTTATCACCGGAGCATCTTCCGGATTCGGCAAGATTACCGCTCAAATGTTATCGGAACGAGGGCACATCGTTTATGGAACAAGCCGGAAACCTTCCGAAGACATGAATCAAGTAAAGATGCTTGTTGTCGATGTTACCAATTCCTTTTCCGTTTGTCAGGCCGTAGAGCGGATTCTATCGGAGCAGGGACGGATTGACGTATTGATTAATAATGCCGGAATAGGTATCGGCGGCGCATTAGAACTTGCTACTGAAGAAGAAGTGAATATACAAATGAATACAAACTTCTTCGGCGTAGTGAATATGTGTAAAGCTGTTTTGCCATCTATGCGAAAGGCGCGAAAGGGCAAGATTATCAATATCAGTTCTATCGGTGGTGTAATGGGAATTCCCTATCAGGGATTTTATTCTGCTTCGAAATTTGCAGTGGAGGGATATAGCGAAGCATTGGCTTTAGAGGTTCATCCGTTCCATATAAAAGTTTGTGTAGTAGAACCGGGAGATTTCAACACCGGATTTACTGATAACCGGAATATCTCCGAACAGACAAGACTGGATGCCGATTACGGAGAAAGTTTTCTGAAATCATTAGAGATTATAGAAAAAGAAGAACGTAATGGATGCCATCCGCGGAAGTTGGGTGCTGCCATCTGTAAGATAGTGGAACGTACCAATCCTCCTTTTCGGACGAAAGTAGGTCCCTGGATACAGGTATTGTTTGCGAAGAGTAAAAAATGGTTGCCTGATGCAGTGATACAATATGCCTTACGGATATTCTACGCAATTAAGTAAACGATACGATATATAAAAGAAACTGTTCTCAAAGTTCCTAAAAGAAAAATCGTCCTTACTATAGTCTATCGTAGTAAGGACGATTTTATAAAATCAAGGTTTTTTTGAACAGCCTCTTTTTTTGATCTGAATATCTTCTATGTGGCCGGATTAACCCTTCGGAACCAATTCCAAAAACATGGTAGTAGTCAGCAACACGGCCAGTCCGACGCAAACGCTTATCAACAGCCAATTGATATATTTTGCTTTCGGCTTGGTGTCGGCATGCAGATTGTTCAGGAAATATTCCCTAAAGAAAAGATACAGGCCGGGGATCGTGGCACTTGCCAATAAGAAATCTTCCGGAATCTGAAAGAAATAAGTTTTGGATAATCCGATCAGTGACCAATGGCAAAGGAACAATACCAAAAACATATTGACCTTTTGCGCAAACAGCAATAACAATCCGATGGTAAACACCACTACCGAACAAGGCATGACCGGAGAAGTCATTTCCGGGAATGAAAGTCCGCGTGCCAATGAAACCAAAGGATATATAAAAGGCATTGCCAACAGGACATAAGACAGTAGATCATATTTGTGGGTACGTTCAAAGGTAGTATATCCCGTAATCGCATCCCATATCCAAATGATAGCCATCACACCCCAAAACATAGCCATTACTCCATTATAACTACGCTCTTCACAGTAGATATAATAGTAGACCAGAGAAATCCACGTATACAGACCTATCATATAGAACTTCATCGCCATTTTCACCCACGGACGTGGTCGGCCGATAAGCAATCCGGTCAATGCAATACCAATCAGAATGATAACTATCTGTAACAGCCAGGTAGCTGAATTATAATATGCAATTGTTCTCCAAAAAATCTCCATAAAAGTTCGTTTTAGTGTCTTGTTAATGAAAAGGCTCTATGTGGGAACAGGAACATCGGGAACGTAGCTCCTACTGCCAACATGAAAATCACTGTGCTTGCTATCAGAGTATTAGAGAAGAACATCGACATGAACTTGTCCAGTTTATCCGGATCATTCACATTTTGCAGACACATGATAAGTGAAAATACCATGTTGTATGCAAACTTTCCCGGAATCATGGGAAGTAACGCCGGAATGTACAATACCGTCATCGGGCAATATACTTTTTTCCCTAACCACAAACTACCGAAGCCGATGACTAATCCGGCAAACAACGAACCTGTGGCAATATCCACGCCTAAATAAGTCATTAAACAAAAACGACAAGCGTGTCCCAATGCTGCCAGTATGGCAATCATCTTGAATGCACGCAAAGGAGGATCGGAAATTGCACCAAATCCTATACCTGCTACTGCTGCAAAAAATCCATCCGTAAGAATGTCAAGTGCTATCATATCAAATTAAACTGTTTTTTACCATTAATAATGTGAAGGAAAGTCCGATAGCGATGCTGACAATCAGCAAAGAAGCCTCTGTCAGACGGGCAAATCCTGTTAATACATATCCCTCTACTACATCAATCACGCCATTAATCAAAGGCACCCCAGGCACAAGATAAAGCACGCTGGTTGCCATGGCAATCTCCGAAGTTGTGTCGAAAATCAGCGCGGTGGAAGCACACAGGGAAGCAACAAAAGCCGAAACAATAAATACAACATAATGATTGATCTTTTTCGCCTGCATTTGTTGTTTCAGGTAGAATCCTGTAATGGTAGCCGAGAACACGATTCCCATCGAAATTAAATCACCGCCGAATAATTTACAGAAAGAGGCATTGGCAAATCCTACTAATAATAATACGAAAAGAGAGTGTATCCGCGGAGCAGAAATAATCTTCTTGTATTTGTCTTTCAATTCTTCCAATGACAAATGATTGTCTACTGCTTCCCAGCTTAATGCGCTTAACTCTGAATTATGTTCAAAACTGATCGGGTGTGCAGGAATGTCTATAACCTCGTTACAAGCCTCGTTTGTTTCTTTGTCTATAATAGTCAGAATGATGTTTCTATGAAATACGCTTAATTTGACATCTAATCCGAAAGCCTCTCCAATACGCTTTGTGTTGCGTACCACCCGCGAGGTGTGTACTCCGGCCCCCATTAAATGGGCTGAATATTCTGCAATAAATTTACCTATGGATAATAAAGATTCGCCTGTCTTCATGAATATGATATTTTTAAATCGGGCGCAAAAGTACAAAAAAAATAGATACCTTTGCCGCGATTAAAAATAAAAAATGCATGAATAACCAATTTACGCATCCAAAAGAGAGAATACGTTTTGCCATATTGACTTTTTTCTTTGCCCAAGGACTTTGTATGGCAAGTTGGGCCAGCCGAATCCCTGATTTTAAAGACGTTTTTGCTGCAAATTATGCTTTCTACTGGGGACTGATTTTATTTATGATCCCTGTCGGAAAATTTGTCGCGATCCCCTTGGCTGGCTATCTTGTTTCGAAGTTAGGAAGCCGGAGTATGGTACAGGTCAGTATCCTGGGATACGCTTCATCCCTGCTTTGTGTCGGACTGGCTCATGAGGTCTATCTTTTAGGCTTTCTGCTCTTTTGCTTCGGGGTGTGCTGGAATTTATGTGATATATCATTCAATACACAAGGCATTGAAGTGGAACGTTTGTATGGTAAAACCATTATGGCCACTTTTCATGGAGGATGGAGTCTGGGGGCATGTGCAGGAGCACTTATCGGCTTCGTAATGATTTTGGCAGGAGTCTCCCCTATTTGGCATTACACACTGATATTTATAATCATCCTTATAATTGCACTTTCCGGGCGGAAATATTTGCAGGAGAGCGCACCGCAGGAAGCGGAAGTTTCTGATACAAAGACGCAGGAAAGAAATACAGCCAAAGCTCCCAATGGTTTTCGCCTGTTATTTCAAAAACCGGAAATGTTGCTTTTGCAGTTAGGACTTGTCGGACTGTTCGCGCTGATTGTAGAAAGCGCAATGTTCGACTGGAGTGCCGTTTATTTCGAATCAGTGGTTCACGTACCTAAGTCATTGCAAATCGGTTTTCTTGTATTTATGATTATGATGGCAACGGGCCGTTTCCTGACTAACTATGCTTATCAGCTTTGGGGAAAGAAGAAAGTCCTGCAACTGGCGGGCAGCTTTATCTGTATCGGCTTTTTTGTTTCTGCCCTGTTAGGAGGAGTTTTCGAATCTATGGCCATGAAAGTAATCATCAATTCTTTAGGTTTCATGCTGGTCGGCTTGGGAATATCCTGCATTGTGCCTACTTTGTACAGCTTCGTGGGAGCCAAATCAAAAACACCGGTCAGTATTGCACTTACCATTCTGTCAAGTATCAGTTTTATAGGTTCGTTGATTGCTCCCCTGCTTATCGGTGCCATCTCGCAGGCGTTCGATATCCGTATCGCTTATATGATTATCGGTATATTGGGTGGATGTATCGTATTAATAGTCAGTTTCAGTAGTGCTTTCGATATTCAGGAATCCGGCGATAAACCTGAATAGAACAAATAAAAAACGCAGCCTTTCACAGTGTTTAAAATTAAACCTCCTGTGAAAGGCCGCGTCAATCTTTTAATGCCTTAACTAACCTAACTACTTTATCTTAACTATACTAACCTATCTACAAAATACCCGAAAAATCTTTTATACTACTAATAATCCTATCTTTCAATTCGTTATTTTCAACTATTGAGAAGCCACAGTCTACATTTGCCGGAGCCAATAATACAGCTTTAGCTTCTTCTGCATCTGCCATCTCTTCCGGGTGCTCTCTGAAATAAGTTTCCCATTGGGAAGCTGATTGCGGAGTTACACCCAGCACATAGTTGATAAAATCATCATCCGTCAAAAAATCCATTACCTTTGAGCACATATCGCATCCTTTTTAAGCGTTTACATAAGTAGGACGGCGTTATCCTGTCTATGTACTCAACCCATTTACCTTTTTACTAAAATTAACTTGCCAGACTACGCAACTTTGTCAATCCGCGATGCATCAGGTTGCGTACAGACTGATAATTCATATTCATAATCTCGCAGATATCCTCGTATTTCTTTTCTTCTATATAATATAATGTAAGCGCTTCGCGTTGGCGGGGAGATAATTGATCCAGCAGACGTCTAACCAATGAAAATTCATTCTTGCGTTGCTCTTCTTCCATATAATCATCTTCTACATCTGTAGGAGTGGATATGCTAACTTCTTCTACTGCTGTATCAGACATATACATACGTCTGCGAAGTTCATCACACAACTTATTCTTTAAGGAGATGAATAAATAAGATCTCAAATTATCGATTGTTCCTAATTCATCTTTCTTTGTATAGAGTTTCACGAAGATGTCATGAATACAATCTTTCAGTAACTCTTTATCAATGGTCAACTTCAATCCGTAATTAAAAAGGACGTTGATGTGCAAGTTATACAGCTGTGAAAAAGCTGCCATGTTTCCCGCTTGAAAAGAAGCGAGCAAAGTGTCGGTTGAATGATTAGTCTGTTCCATCATAGCATTAATTCGATTGATTTGATGTTGCAAAACTAAGCAGTATCGACCGCAACTTTGGGTAAAATCTGGTTTGTGGATTGAAAAAACAAGTATCATGTTTTATAACACTCTTTTACTAGAAATTACCAATAAAAAGCAAAAATCCCGCTGAATGGTCTTCAACGGGATTCTTTGCTTTATAACTTATGGAACCAATAAATGCCTTCTTTCTTATCTGGCACCTTTAGATTGTATAAGCCATTTATTTTCAGTGATTTATTTATCGTTTCAATCTTTCCGGAAGCAGGATGAATGTACTTTAATACATACTTTCCGGACGATAATTGAACAGGAATTTCTGTTCCGGACTTGGAATAAATGATACTTCCAATATCAGATTTTACCATTTTCTTGTACTCATCCGTATTTGTTTCTTCCACTTCCATGGCTGCTGCATCCTTCAGGAACGCTTTATCTGTGCACGGAATTACAGGACATGAACCTCCTGCCATGAATACAGCCCATCCCATAGCCGGATAATTCTGTGCGTAGAATGTCACTGCCTTTTGAGGAAATTTCTGACGATACTCATTGACAGCTTTATATGCTTCTGTGAAAGTCACCTTTCCCACTTTCATCTTACGCATGTGCTGACGTGGCGCCATATTCTTTCCACCTTCCGGCGCAAAGATTCCGTCCGTCTTATAATGCCAATACCGGATATCAATAATATCTACTACGGCAGCGCGTTTAGGATCTGCAAGGATTGCATCCTGTACGTCTTTCGTTGTACTCAATGCCACTTTCGCTTTCTTCCCGGTTTCAGTTTCCCATTCAGCTATCACGTCCAACCAAAATTGTACGAAGTGCAACGGGCCTGTAAATTCGGCGCTTGTCAACTGAATAACATTCGAATTGTCTGCGAAGTTATTCAGGCATTGGCGGATATATTGTCTGTGCAGTTCACGACGGACAGGATGAGTAATGTCATAGAACATATCCGCCACAAAGATTCGTTTGTCTCCGGCAAATGGAGCCGGTTCAGGAAATCCGGTCTGATTGATGTTATTGCTGCTTCTCCATGGAGAATCTACCCAATGAGCACCGGCTTCCAATATATTGTGCTGGAAATAGTTTTCATGGAACAACAGCAGTCCGTCCTTATTTCCTTTTTCTGCAAATTCTTTTAAGCGGCTCCAGTACCATGCATTAGGGCGTTTCAAATCATATTTGCTCAATCCTTCCCATGCTGTTCCCTGACCGCTACGACCGAATGGCTGTTCATAGAAAGGTCCCCATACATCACCATCCCGACGGCGAACCCGTTCGTGGTCATCCCGGCGACGATCATACCAAAGACCGTAATTCTGATCGAAAACAAGAATGTTTTTCTGTTTCATAAAGTCGACTACAGAATCAATGCGGTCGGTTAATCCCAATCCCTCGCGTCCCGGCACAAAGCGGGTGATGGCCGGACTTGCCTTTTTCAGATAATTGGTTTTGAGCTTTCCGTTCCACCAAGGGGTGGTATGACTACCTCCAACCAATAGAGCTCCGTCCATCTGAATACGTCCATTGGTTACAGTTACTTCCGGTTGGGTTAATAATTTAGCAGCAGCAGAAAAAGAAGAAGAATTTGCAAGCGCAGTGCTCTTTTTCTCTTTAATATCATCGATTGATTTTACTCCGGTTGATGCCACTGAAGGAGCAAACTTATTATCACCGATCCAATGTTCCAACGTCAACCGTGGTTTATATGCTTCTTTAGCAAGTTCCATAGCTACTTCCACTGTAGGACTACTGGTTGCACTTGTATTTCTGGGCAGAATACGTGCACGTTCTGCACATTCTTTGTTCAACCGTTCTTCCAATTGAGCATAAAAAATACTACGAGGTTGTACATGATTGTTGGATTGTGCCCATTCACCGTCACCGGAGAATTGTGCCCAACAACCGTATGCACGGTTCATCGCATCTTTTGCCGGGGCATAACATTCGATTTCCGCTGCCGTACATTGCCAAAACAAGCTGTTTGCCGTATTCCAACCGGCTCCGTTTTTATCTTGTCCCAAATTCTTGAAAGTCAGGTTATGACCGTCGATATTTACTACGTCAAACAGCAGTCCGCACGCCCAGGCATCGATAGAGCCACTGAATCCCAAAGATTCATACGAATCACATTGTACAAAAGCATTGGGACCGGCTGCACAATATCCGGCAGCAAAGTCATGAATACCCTGTTCCGAATAGCAGCGTTGAAATAAAGTTTGTTGTCCCAGCGTATGGAAAGTGCAACGACGCATCCCTCCGATTTCTGAAACGGGTTCTTTCGAGATACAGTCTTCAACGGTAATTTTGGAACCTGTACGCTGAACAATTACAGCACTTCCTGCAAAATGCTTGAAATTAACCAGTCTCACCCAACAGTTTTCCGCATCCTCAATGGAAATACCTGTCCAGCAATGATCCTCGTCTTTAGGATAACGCTTGTCGTAATCAGAAATCAGTGTCATATTTTCTACGCCACAATCGTGAATACGTCCGTTCCATTGATAAGTCAACAGGGAAGAAGTTCCATAGTTGGCATCCAAAGCTACGGTCAGCGGAGCATCCAGTGTTACCTGGTTACCGTTTACTTCGCAGACTGTTCTGTCCCAAGTCAGATCCATGTCACCTTCTTTCCATCCCAAAGCACTGATACCTCCTCCAAAAATATCACAACCCAAAGAGGCAATCCATTCTTTGCCGGAAGGACGGGTAACCATGACACGGTCTCCTTTTTTCAGAGAAACACCCGAAGCGACTTCCAATGTTCTCGCGTTTACCGGAACATAGTGGGAAAGCACCTTCAATGTGTCTTGCACATTCAGGTCGTCCACTCCTTCCATGTAGATAAGCGCACCTCTGTCCACGCCCTTTTTCAGCAGTATTGTTTTTTCTTTATCCGTACCCCGCAATACAATTCCGGATGCGGAGATACGAATACTGCCGGACAGGGAAAATTCTCCCTGATCGAGTAATACGGCTCCCCGAAAACCGGAAGCGTCAGGAGTCAGCGAAGCTACATAATCAATGGCACGTTGAATACGCGCAGTATTATCTCCGGCTTTCCAGGGTACAAACACCACATTGCGGACAGAAGGAATATCCTGTTCGGAAGATTTATATCCGCATGTAGAGAAATCGAGAATCCGGTTTCCCCGATCATCATTCAGGTAAGTGATCTGGTCATTCTTAACCTGTAAAGCAAAGGTTTGCGCATAACTTTGCACAAACCCAATGCTCAATAATCCTAAAAGGATCGTTCTTACTTGTATATTCATTACAATAAACTTTAATCTCTTTTCATCCGGTTACAACAGACTTTTCCGTTTAGACAATGTATCGTAATTGTTCTTCAAGTCTGTCCAGTCCACTTTCTTTCTGGTGTCTATACCATTGATGTATTTTTCAATATTGGTATATCCGTCACCGTTGCAGTCCATGTTTGCGTCAGCCGGGTCGTTCGGATTCAATCCGTTGGCAATTTCCCAAGCATCCGGCATACCGTCGCCGTCCGAGTCTACTACCGCTTCACCTTTATATTCGGGCAGGCCGCCTACCTGACGAATATCTGTGATGATACCTTGCTTGTAAGAATCAGCCGGTAACCGTCTCTTCACGTAAGGAGAGACAAACTCCGGTGCATCTTTCGCATAAATGGCCTTTCCTGTTTGTACGGTTTTAATGACACGTGCATCTACTGCGTCACGTTTCGGAAAATTAGCTCCTACATTATCTAATACAAAGGTATAAGCTTTTTTGGTATCCATTACAGTTACCGGTGGCATTTTAAAAGCCTCGTCCGATTTAATTAGCGGCAGAAACTTTGCGGCGTCCACCTCTTCTTTAAGTTGTACGCCTCCGTCCCAATTATCTTTTGTAACTTTGGCATTGCCATGGATAATATTTCCATTTACGTATGCTTTTCCGAATGAAAGCGGTCTGTTTTTGTCACGTCCCGCTTCCGGTTTGAGAATACGATAAGAAATCGGTTTACCTATCGGAGTGATCGGACCGGGCTTGAAGTAGTTGTTTATCATATTGTAGAAACTGTTGTGATCGCCTCCGTCTACGGAACGGTTCCACCAGTTGAAAACAACATTATTGACGAAGTTAAAGTCGCCGTCCATACCTACCGAACTATTCCGGCTGATGTTGGAAGCAAAGAGATTACGGCAGAACATACTGTTATGCCCACCGATGGTTGCACCGAAAGCATGATTGTAGGTATCCAATGCTTCAGAGAAAATAGAATTCTGGATGGTAATGTTTACCGTCGGAAGTTTCAGCCCGTGTCCGTTTGCCCCTCTGTTGTATACATGACGTAGATAGACATGTTTTCATCCAATCCCCAACTGGCGGAGCAATGGTCAATCATGATATTTCCAACCGCATTCCCTCCTACTGCATCATCACGGAAAGCTACGTCCTGCGCACCGCGGCGGAAGCGCATGTGACGAATCACGACATCGTGTGTATCGATCAGGAAAGATTGTCCGGTGACGCAAATACCATCTCCGGGAGCTGTTTGTCCGGCAATTGTTACATAAGGGGCACGTACGCTAATCGGGCTTTTCAAACGAATCACTCCCGCTACATTGAATACAATAATACGTGCACCTCCCGTTTCGCAGGCTTCGCGTAATGTTCCGGGGCCGGAATCTTCCAGCGAAGTGACTACGATCACTTTCCCTCCACGACCACCGGGAGTATACATACCTCCGCCTTCCGCACCGGGGAAAGCCGGGATATTACTTTTTATCAAATCTTCGGGTTTGGAGGCCCAAGGCTTATAGGGACGACCTTTCTTTGCTTCTTCTAACACTGTCGGCAAAGCTTTTTCCCATGCCGCATCCGATTTCCGTTCAAACTCCGCTTCTTGTTTTGCTCCTCTTGCTTTTACCGAGTCCGGAATTACAGGATACTGGGCTGCCACAGGTAGTACACAGGCAACCAGCATCCACGCTGATAATACTTTCTTAATGTTGTTCATTCTTTCGAATCTTAATTAGGTTTCTAAAAGGACGATTAAGAAAGCATTTTGTAATCGGTTATCTCTCTCCTTTCCGCCATTCATTCATATATTCGCGAGGGGACTGATTATATTTTTTCCGGAAACACTTACTATAATATCCCGAATCCTTGAATCCGACAGCAAAAGCAATTTCGGAAACACTTAAATCCGTATTTTTAATCAGCTCGATAGATTTATTCAAACGAATCTCTTTTACCAGATCGACGGGTGCCAGGCCGGTAAGACTCTTCAGTTTCTTGAAGAATGCCGAACGGCTCAATCCGATACCGGATGCTATGGTGTCAATGTTAAAGTCACTGTCGTCCATATTTTCTTCAATGACCTGATGTATCTTTTCGAGGAACTGTACGTCTTTCTTTACCAAAAATTGTTCGTAGCTGTCTTCTTCGGTCGTCGTCTGGTTTTCCATTTGCTGACGGATTCGTTCACGGAACAGTTTCCGTTCGGCAAGCAACTGGTCGATACGTGCCAACAGATATTCCTTACTGAAAGGTTTGGTGATGTAGGCGTTCGCCCCTAAAGTGATCGCTTTGGTCTTGGCGCCTTCATCATTCTTCGCAGTCAGGATAATGACAGGGATATGACTGATTTGGAAATCTTTGCGGATGGATTGC
The DNA here is from genome assembly GCF_003602935.1 of Bacteroides sp. AM54-2NS. NCBI lineage: Bacteria > Pseudomonadati > Bacteroidota > Bacteroidia > Bacteroidales > Bacteroidaceae > Bacteroides > Bacteroides sp. AM54-2NS. The sequence goes on along the minus strand of NZ_QTMZ01000018.1, from coordinate 38,320 downwards.
AACATTTCAAGCCCATCCATTTCGGGCATCATCTGATCGGTCACCACAATATCCGGATGATACAGATGTACTTTCTTCAAACCTTCCACTCCGTTATTGGCAATATGGATATTGAATTTGTCTTCCAGCTGGAGCTTTATCAACTGGCAAAGGTCTTTGTTATCTTCCACCAACAGAAGGGTCGGTAATGAAGCGTCGATTTCCGGTTCTTCTTCCGTACCCTCTTCGGATATGGCATTTGCAACAGGATCTTGTTCTACCGAAACAGGGGCTGTCTCCGTATCTCCCACATAGAAGTCTACTTCCGACGGGCGGTAATGTTCCTTATCCATCAGGAGTTCTACAATAAACACCGCTCCTTGTCCTTCGGGACTTTCGGCACGAATCTGTCCGTGATGCAGATTGACGATCTCTTTTGAAAGTGCCAATCCGATACCAGTGCCTTGATAATAGGAGTTTTTCGCGTTCTCTCCTTGCGAGAAGCGTTCGAAAATCTCGGTCAGTTTATTTTGTGGAATACCTACTCCGTTATCTTCCACCCGTACGTAACAACGTTTACCGTCGTCTGTCAATCCGGTAGTTATATAAATACTTCCTCCGGAATGAGTGAATTTGAATGCGTTGGATATGATGTTGCGGATAACAATGCTCATTTTTTCCTTGTCCGCCCATACCATAATCGGTTCATCCGGCAACTGGAAAGTAAAACTGATCTCGTTTTCTTCGGAAAGTACCCGGAATTCTTTCTGGAAAGAAGCTATCATCTCATTAAAATCAATTAATGACACATGCAAACGCATCTTGCCGTTCTGAATCTTCCGGAAATCAAGGATCTGATTCACTAATTGCAGCATTTGATTGGTGTTCTTCTCCATCAGATCCACATATTGCAATCCTTTCGGAGAGAGCTTTTCGCGTTCTCTTAGTTCCTGTATCGGACCTTTTATCAATGTCAAAGGAGTGCGCAATTCATGGGAGATATTGGTAAAGAACTTGATTTTCATCTCCGATACCTTCTGCTCGATATAAATATCATTCTTCATTTTGAGCATGAAGAAAGCCAGGCGCAGGCTGAAATAGAGAGCTGCCAAACCTAGAATTACATATATAAGGGTTGCCCACCAGCTCAACCACCACGGTGGAAGGATAGTAATAGCCAATGTACAGTTGGAAACCAGCTCCGGATTGGCTTCATCTACGGTTTCTACACGGAATGTATAGTCGCCGGGAGGTACGTTGGTATAAGAAGCGATACGATTCTTTCCGTTATAATGCCATTCTTTTTCATATCCTTCAAGTATATATCGGTAAGATACCCGGTTCTGATTATAGAAATTCAATGCGGCAAATTCAATCGTGAACATGGATTGATTGTAGTTCAGTTCGATTGCTTTGGCGTATGTGATGGATTCTTTCAGAATCGGACATTCGCGGAAACTACGCAGATCGCGGTTGGAAACTTTAAAGTCAACAATACGTGTATCGTAGTTCGTATGCAATGTTTCCAGTTTGTCGGGAGAGAATGTCAGGATTCCCTGCCGGGTACCAATCCACAAGTCTCCATTCAAGGTACGGAGGGCACTACCCTCTTCCAGCTCTACGTTCAGGAAACCGTCGTATTTGTCGTAGTTACGAAACTGTTCGGTAGCCTTATTGAAGCAAGACAAGCCAATTTCCGTTGTAAACCACAAGTTGCCGTTTTTATCTTCTACGATGGATTTGACTACATCATTATTCATTCCTTCACGTATGCCGTATGATTTGAAGATCGGTTCACGCTTTTCTTTATCATAGCGGACTAATTTATTCAAACCGCCTCCGAATACACTTACCCAGATTTGCGAATCAGTATCTTTGTAGAGTACATAAATATCGTTATCCGCTACGTTTGAATTTTCGCTGACCTGGCGGTACGTTTCAAACTGGATCTGTTCGGGGGTAGTGAAATGTCCGTCGAAAGACATCAGCCCATCCATTGTTCCTACCCAAATACGTCCGTCTTCATCTTCCGTCATGGTACGCACCTCCATATAAAGACCGTATGCAGGATATTGTTTCAAGCCATTGTATTTATGTATAAAGGTAATTGCTCCGTTCTCTTCGGAAATTAGATTCAGACCTCCTCCCAGTAATCCTACCCAAATGCGTCCCTGGCTGTCCTGATAAGTAAAGTACACATCGTTGTTACTGATAGAATTCGGATTCTTGGGGTCATTGATATAACGGGTAAAACGCAACCCGTGCGGTGAATTCATGTCCGGTTCGGCTTTAACAAGCCCGTTTCCTTTGGTAGAAAACCAAAGATTACCGTCTTTGTCTTCCATAATATGATATACGGCTCCCAACAGATAGTTCTTATCCGAGAAGATTTGTTTCACTTGTCCGTTACGATCCAGGCGATACAGGGCTTGCCAGCGGGTTCCTACCCAAATATCTCCATTTTGCGCCTGGAAGAGGGCACGTATTCCCTGGTTCCAGGAAGTCGATCTCTCGGGCACTACCGGAGATGGAGAAACTTCTGTCAGCAGTTGGAATTGCTTCTTGGGGAAATTAAGCCTGTATACTCCGCTGCTCGTAGATGCCAGCCAAAGGATGCCATCTTTATCCAGCAGAAGATGGAAGAAAAGCTGATTGGGAAGATCGTCGGAGAAAGGCTTCAATTGGTTGATACGGGTCATTTCCAGTTTCTCCCTGTCGAATAGAAGAATTTCTCCTCCCGGAGTCATAAAGAACATGCCCTGTTCGCCGGCATCCTGCATTTCAAAATTGCCGATTGCGTTCTGATTGGGGAATGTAAAGCGGTGATGGCTCCTGTTCAGGGGATCATAATAGGTCAATGCTTGGTTACCCTCCTGAAACCATACCTTATCATATTTATCATAGAATATAATTCCATTGTCTTTTTCGGGGATGGTAAAGGGGAGTTTGGTCAACTGCTTGTAGCCGATATTGTACTCGTATGCTCCTTCGTTGGTGGTAATGTACATCAAACCGGATTCCGTTACCAGCAAATTAGAAACCGGCTGTTTGATTTCCGGTATCTCGTAACGGTTGACCACTCCGTTTTGCGGATCAATGCTATAAATGTGGCCTTTCTTGTCTCCCAACCATAAGAATTTAGAATTATAAGAGGCACAAGTAAACTGATCCGGGTTAGCAGATACTTTTTTCTGTATAAAGTCGGCAGGTTTGTCTTTCAGCGCTTCCCCTTTCCGTAGGGACAGAATCTGATAATCCATACCGATCCAATTGATAAACTCGGCTGTTTCGCAGAATATGTTGTGTTTCAGACGCATGTCGTACACGTTCACGTTAGGACGCGAATCATGCAATTGTTTCATCGTTATTTTACCTTCCTTGTCGGTGTACGCACGCAAAAGACTTTTATCTTTTGTCAGCAACAATACGTCGCCGTCTTCGGTCGTCTGAATTTTGATAATCTGAATGTTCTCGGAATATTCTTTCACATCATCGTAGACGGCATGAAAGCTCTCATGCCGTTTATCAAACAGATAGAGCTTACGGTCGATAGTCTTAATCCACAGAAAACCATTCTTATCTTCTACGATACGCTGAATTTTACGCGGCGGAATATCTGTGGAATAAAAGCCGTCATGGTTATCGTAGGAACGGAATTTACTTCCGTCAAAGCTGCATAGTCCATACCAGGTACCAAACCAGATAAATCCGTCTTGTCCTTTTAATGTACAGTTTACGATATTATTAGGCAAACCACGTTCAGCCGTGTAGTGTTCTACAATCATATTTGGATAGGCAAAAGCATACATGCCTATCATGGATAGTAATAGTATTAGAATATTCCGTTTTCTCATTGATGGCTATAATTGGAATTAAACGTACTCAAAGATAGTCTTTTTTTTTGAATAGTGCTTTAGTAACATATAAAAAACAAGTTGGCAGGTCACCCCGCTAATCTCTAATCACTAACCTGCTAATCACTTTATCGTACTATTTTTCAGTTCCAAATTCAGTCTGTTGACGTTCTACTTCATCCAACACCCGTTGGCGTTCTTCCTCTGTCAGTTGCACTTTTCCTTCAGATGATTCTTTGCCCGGGTTTACATTGAGAGTGGACGGTGTTGTCCTTTGTATTTCATAAGTCTGTTCCTCATAGCAGAAAGGAAGTTCTGCAGGAACGCTTTCCAGTTCAATTTCAGTAGCTGTCGGAGCTTGAGTGCCCTCAAACTGTACGCGGGCTTTCACCTTTATTTTTCCGGCTTTCCGGGTAGAACGAATCAACACCGGAGCAGAGCCGAACTCTACCGCACGGGGATTGGCGCCAATAGTAGCATCTCCGATGATTTCTCCTTCACCTTCTACCGTGAAAACGATATTGTCTTTTGCCAGACGGCGCACATTCCCACTATCATCGGTTACTTCAGCAACTACGACGATAAAGTCGGAGCCATCAGCTATCAGGTTCACTTTTTGAGTATCTACATAAAGACGTAGTTTGGTGGAACGTCGGGAAGGCATTTTCTTTTGAGTGCATACCACTTTTCCGTCGATGATTCCTTCGGCAACCATGTTCACTTTTTGCCAGTTTTTTTGAGTATAGCTATATCCGCGTGCTTCCCAAAAGTCCCAGACATTCTCGAATATAACGGGAGCATTCGGCATGTGCCCTTTGGCATGAACCACCGGTTTCGTCCAGGTTTTCGTTCCATCATAAATAGAAAGACGGACTGAATCACAGTTTGTGAATACAACTACGTCCTTATCGGAGAACTGTGACATTTCATGAGCAATGAATATCATCGGGCCACATTCTGCCAATGGGTGTTGGAGGCTGGCCGGCGACTGGCTGCGAAATACTTCATACGCATATTTCTTCTGACGGAAAGCATCATAAATACCGCCCCAATAAGGATCCGGATGGTAACCACGCTGATGATCGAACGGATGCCATTGGGCGCCACCGATAAATAAACCGGTCGTGCGGTACATCTCGTCATAGCTCTTTGCCAAGGACATAGCCTGTACCAGTAACGGGCGTTCTCCCCAACTGCGGCTGGCACGGTTATTATTGTTGTGAGCATACCAGTCGTCTACATTCTCCCCGAATTCACGGGTAAAGATACATTGCTCCGGCTTGTCTTCCTTTTCATCATCACCCGGCCAGCCATAAACAACGTCATAATGCTCTTTCACTCCGGCCGAATGGACATCGGCAGCAGCTACCGGACGTCCTGGATAGGGATATTCTTCTTTGGTAATCTCAAGAGCTTTCAAGGCAAAATCGAGCGGATAGCGGGTTTCATTCAAGATGGGTTCCCACATCAATACGGAAGGGTGATTACGGTCACGACGAATCATTTCGCGGGTATTCTGATGAACCAACTCCCCGAATTTCGGGTCTTTGTTCCAATACTGCCATCCCGGAGTAGCGACAATCACGAACAAACCGAGCTCGTCACAGGCATCCATAAAGGCTGGGTCTTGGGGATAGTGGGCTACCCTAATAATGGTACATCCGGCATCACGCAGACGTTTGGCGTCACGCCATTGCTGTGAGTTCGGCAAAGCATTGCCTACGTATGCAAAATCCTGATGGCGGTTGGCTCCTACCAGTTGTCCGAAAGGTTTGCCATTCAGCCAGAATCCGTCTTTACCACGGAATTCTGCCAGACGAATACCGACACGGGTAATGCCTCCGTCAATGGATTTATTTCCTTTTTTAATACGTGATTGTACCCTATATAAATAAGGTGTATCCGGTGACCAAAGAGTAGGATTCTTTACTTCCATCTGTTGACGGATGGATTTCTTCTCTCCCGGCTTTAAAGAAAGTTTTCCTGAACTACGCTTGATTACTTTTCCATCCGCATCTGTCAAAGTCGTTTCTACAGTGACTGACTCGGAACGGGTGTCGTCATTCTGAACTTCGGTGTTTACATATACCTGCGCACTCTTGTCACTGATCTTATCAAAATGAACGAATACACCTCCACCGCCAACGATTTGTGAATCAATAGCGTCAGTAATAGCTACCGGAGATTTGGCAATCATCCATACATCACGATAAATGCCACCATGATAAGCAAAGTCTAATGTATATTGACGTTTTCCGGGAGGATAGGATTTGTCATCACTGTTGTCCGTGAAAACAGCGAGCAGACAGGAGTCTCCGGCTTGTACGCCATTGGCGGTCAAGTCTAAAGTAAAAGGCAGATAACCTCCCAGATGTTCCTGAATGCGTTTACCATTCAGATAAAGAATCTGTTTGCCCATAGCTGCTTCAAAATGAAGCACCACCCGTTGCCCTTTTGTTTCAGCGGGGAGGACAAAGTGTTTACGGTACCAGGCCGGTCCCTGATAATTGCGGCATCCGCTTCCTTCGGCCGGCATCAACTCTACGGTATGAGGGGTGGAAACGACATTCCAGGAACGGTCATCGAAGTTTACCGCTTCTGCTCCCCGGACATCGCCTCTGAAAAAGCGCCATCCCGGATTGAAATTATAGACTTGTCGCCCGCTACCGGGAAGCTGGATGAATCCGGCAACCGATGTCTCGGGACGGTAAGTTTCTGTAGCCTGCCCTTTTTCTATCAAGGAAAATAGCAACAGAAAAGCTGATAAGATGATAAATGGTCTTTTATTCATAATTCTTTATTTATATATTTCATTCGTTAAATGGGAATTTATCGGTTAAAATGGGAATTTTGCAGTTAAATGAGAATTTATCGGTTAGGCTGAAAGCCTTACAATTATATATTTATTGGGATGCCCTGAAAGGGCTTAATTATATAGCGTAGGGCAACGCCCTACGAAAAAAACACACCAGCCACAAGCCCTGAAAGGGCGGAACCATATACAATTATGCCCTTTCAGGGCGCAAATTCAGATTGTCGCTTTTACGTAGGGCGTTGCCCTACGCTATATAATTAAACCCTTTCAGGGCACTCCGCAAAATTATCATTTAAGTGCATTTTCACAAACGATTTTTGTCAATGTATTCGCCTGCCCTACTTCCTTACCATCTACAAAAATGCGCAATCCTTTTCCGCAATGATAGCGATCACCATTCTTATCCCAAAGAATCGTCAGATTATGACCATGATATAATACATTATCCAGGCAGAACCAATCCCACTTGTCAGCAGGAATTAAGGGGTTCACTTCAATCGTATTATCCAAACGCGGACGAAGCCCGATCAATCCTGTAATTATCAGGTCGTTGAAAGTGGAATGGTTATAATAACGGCTACGTTCCTGATCTCCTTTCAGCCAATAACCGGCCACCTCATCCAAATATTCACCAATATAGGGACGACCACGATGATACTGTGATTCCACATACAATTCCATCTGACGGAAATATACACTGTCAGACAATACAGTCTGCGGATAATTATTCATAAAGTTAGCCATTGCTGTCAATGTCTGTGCGGAAGCAAACGGCCAGATAGCACCGTCCCATTCACATTTGCCTACTCCACGTGTACGGAACTCCGGATGACGACGTTCTGCAGTTGTCAATCCATAAGGAGCAGAGAAGCCTTTTTCATCCATAATTTCTTTCCAGGCAATTTCATACTTTTGGGTGGTATCCGGCAGGTTGAAATACCAAGGAATATATCCGATTGCTTCACGCACATTCGCGGAAGAGTCCGTACGCATCGTCTCAAAAAACTGATGACGTGTATTCCACAATTCATTTTCTACCAGATTTTTCAAAGTATCCGCTCTCATGCCATATTTCATAGCCATCCCCTCATCACCGGAAAGGATTCCCATACATGAAAGTGCTTTGGCATTGCCATACATATAACTATTAATTGTCGGCCGGGCATATTTCTTCTTCCGCCCGCCACTGATTGATTCTTCCATACCATCCTGTACGTCACCCTGCCAATACAATCCGTTCTTCAAACGGTTTGTACGTTCCCAACGCTGATATTCGGTTTCCAGATCTTTCTTCATATCCAGCAGATAGTCCTTATCACCATCTACCATGTAACGAGCCAAAACAGCATCTGCGTTCCATGAGCTGAACTTATCCATTTTCTTCATCGGACCGCCATCATTGCCACGATACCATGTATGAATAATCTGATCCAAATATTTCGGATCACGCAACCAACGGCTTTCATAAATGTGATGTCCAATTGCACAGGCAATCAAATTATATTTATCTGAATAAGAACGCTGAACGAGAAACTCGGTCATGCCATAGCCAACAGGAGTCTCCTTGATATGCTTACGCAATGACCACCAACGATAATAATACATTTCTTCAAAGTTATGTTGCGGACACTCGAACAAAGGAATATTTTCCTCCATCCATTCCGAAGCCTTTGCATTGGGAATTGCCTGAACAATATTTTCGTCTTCCATACCGTTGAAATAGTCTACATAATGACTGAAGTCAGCATACTTTAAAAAAGCAGAAGACGCATCTTTATCTGCAGAAGATGTTTTCACATTGGCAATGCCATATTCAGCCAATGGATCTTGCGCACCTGCATTCGGCAGATCATAAGTCTGGTCGGCAGGAGTATCTACAGTCGGGAATGTACGAGGTACGCCAGTACGGAATACGATTCGCTCCACAGCAGCCACGGGCGCATAGAACATACGCAGCCCTACTCTCTTGCCATCTACATATACTTGAATATTACGATCAACAGTAGAAAGGACTGCTTCTACATGATAAACCTTTCCTGCTTCATATTTCATCATATTTGCAAACCGGGAGCCGCCTTTCAATCGGAAAATGCCATCATCAGTAAGTTCCATACGAGAACAGGCTATTCCATTCTCATCCAGAAATTCAATCTGGAGTGTGCCTTTATTATTCTGGCCGGCTTTCAAATCAAATGATACTTTCAATTCTTTAGAAGCCGGAATTTTACGTTCCACTTTGGCATAATCAAACGGATCTTTATCCTGCAACTTCAACCATTGATCCTCCAAAGAAACAGGAGCCCAAACCGGAGAATAAATATTCCAGTCAGTCAGTTCCGCAATTGATTTATTTTTAGAGAAATCATCATCCGCATGTGCTGAAGCATTTATTTCCACCGGGACAGGAATACGGGAAATCCACATATCTTCCTTGTTCACACTGTAAGAAACCCACAAATCACCATCGGCAGGTACCCCATTGCCTTCCTGAATACCACGTGGATATTGAGGACCGTATGATTTATAATTTCCTCCATAACGCATGGGAGTGATTTCACCATGCACCAGATTCAATGTTGTATATTCCAATCCATCTTTACTCAAAGATATAGCCAGCGGCCAACGAAATTCCGACGGATTATATACAGTAGCGTATGTACCATCACTTAAACGCTGTCCCCAAATTTTCGCGTTGCTATTAACGAAACCTTTTGCACGAAGCACAGGCTCTGCCCAAGTATGTCCGCCATCCTCACTGATAGAGGTAAGCGCATGTTTCCAAAGACTGGCAATACGTCCATCCGGCAATGTATAACAATTGAATGCTTTGTATCCTTTCTTCAGCGGGAGAATAGGATCTTCACGGTCGGCTTCTTCCACCCACTGCATCATATACAGCGGATTGTCAAGAATTTCCTGGCAAGCCTTCACAAACTCACGATCCTTGCTTTTCTTAAAATACGGATAATCAGTATTCTTTTCATTAAATCCATGATTATAATAAATGAAATAGATCGGTCCGTAAGAACCGTCTTTCTTTATTTCACGAACCACCCGGCCAATACCGTTTCCATCATTGGGATCATCTTTTTTATCCAAAGCAACTCCATAATTTCCCATTGTAATCAGCTTGCCGGATTTAGAAACATAGAATCCGACACGCTGGTGCATAATGGCAATCAGATCTTTGGCCTGCACACCCGGACGAGACTCTTTGGTGTATCCATCGGGAACTTGATAAGGAGGAAACACAATTTCCGGATTTGTCCAGCGATATCCATCCTTCGATGTCATCAGAAAAGTCTGTGAAGGCGGTACGTGTTCGTCAGAAGGATCTGCCAGGTATTGATAGAAAAACTGTCCATTCCAATAAGCCAGCATCGGCTGATGATTATACGTCCATCCATTGCCGTTCGAAGCATCGGGATGTTCACGATTGGCACGTACCAACTGAATGTTATGTACTCCGACTACCGGAGACAGTTGTCCGTCGTGACAAGCAGGGTTCGATAATTCTTTTCCTGTATAATGAATTCTATCTTGTGCAAAGGCTGTAGTAGTCAACCAACCGGCAGCCAGTACAAAAAGAATTTTAGCAGAGTTGTTCATGATTTATTCTGATTTAAAATTGTTTCCGGGTTTATTTCTTTTCTTCCAGCAATGTTTTTACGACTGATTCCGGAGCCGTAAATATGGTTCCATGCTTATGCCCTACAGGGATGCTTACCTCTTCTGTTACATCTGTAAAGTTCCGGAAATCCTTCGTACGCATAGCGCCATATATTTTTTTCTTATATACATCAAAATAGATTAGATAATCGTCTCCCACTTTCTCTACAGACGGTCCTTCTACAAAGGATTCAGTGAAAGGTTGGGATGCGGGTGAATAAGGACCGGTCATAGAATCGGAAAAAGCGATTTTCAGATTACGTTCTGGACGGGTGTTATCCTTGAGTACCATTACATAGTCATTCTTTGCCCGTTTCACGATAACGGCATCAATGGTACTGAATCCCGGATCATACAAAAGTTTTGCTTTCGAAACGGTTTTAAAATCTTTTGTAGTGATATAGTATAAACGATGATTATTATTCTCTTCTTCTATCCCCTTTTCGAAACGTCCGGGGACACAGGAAGCCCATACGACCATGAACTGATCGTTCTCGTCGTCATAGAAAATTTCCGGAGCCCATACATTAATGGTAGTCGGTTCGTTTACCATTACAGGAATCATCTGTTGTTCCGACCAATGGATCAGATCTTTGGAATGTGCGTAGCCAAATCCTAAATCACCTTTCCAACTTGTAGTCCAGACCAAATGGTAGGTTCCATCCGGGGTACGTACCATCGAGGGGTCCCGCATGAGCTGGTGCTGTCCCAGTTCCGGCTTTAGCCAAACTCCTGGAATACTGTCCCAGTGAATTCCGTCCTCACTATATAAGTATCTCAAACCCTCATCAGCCGGTTCATGAAACGAAGTGAACATGTAGTAGTCTTTGTTCCCCCCACAAGAAGCCAGAAACAGAAGACTTATTGCGGCTAATGTATTTCTTAACTTTTTCATTTCTATATTCTATATTTGTATCTTTTATACAGAGGAGACGATAGAAAGCGTCATTTGTACTCAAATATACTAGAAGAATCAGTAGATTCAAAATTTATATACGATAAAAGGGCGACTCTCCGAGCCACCCTTTCCACCATCAAACAAACTAACCATTTACAATGGGAAAGAATTTCACTTCTTTTTATAGTATCTTATTTTTTAATTATATAGAACCTCCACGGGCTTTTATACGTTTATACCATTCCTCTCGTTCTTTCTTCAGGTCATATCCACGTTTAGCCAGATAGTTGTTGATACGTCCTTTGTATTTTCCGAAAGCAGCGTGTTTCTTATTCGAATTTTCTGCATCCAACGCAAATTCACGAGCCTCTATCAACCAAGCATAGATTTGAGCTTTTTCTTCTTCTTTCAAAGTAGGGATCATGTCCAGATGTGAGTCATAAGTCACTTTTACTACTCCATAAGTCATGCCATCTTTAACGGCTTCTATTTGCTTTTCATCAAGAAAGAGGGATAAATTGGCAGGAAAAGCGAAATGTGAACGATATAGCGCCGCATCTTTTTCATTTTCCGCAGCTTTCAAAGCTTCATTTTTAGCCTCACCAGTCAACCCGGATTCTTTTACTTTCTTGACTTTCGCATCCCGTACCTCATAAATATCATTTAATTCGAAGTAACGATTGGCTATGACATTGCGAACATCTTCGGCTATTTTCGCATCTGTAAGTCCGAGTTTATCAACGATCTTTTGTGATCGGCCGACAATAGACTTTACATATTCAGGATCACGATTCTCTTTATTTAAGTCGACTGCCTGCGCAGACATCCAACCGGAAATAAAAAGCAATGATAGTATCAGTATCTTTTTCATAATTACATTAATTTTCCTTTTTCAGCCAATGTATCGTAGTTGTTCTTCATATCTCTCCAATCTACTTTATGCTTTGTACTAATACCGTTGATATATTTTTCAATATTCGTATATCCGTCACCAGTACAGTCTTTATTGGCATCACTCGGGTCATTCGGATTTAATCCGTTAGCAATTTCCCATTCGTCCGGCATACCATCTTTGTCTGTATCAACATAAGGAGTACCTTTGTATTCAGGATAACCACCCATCTGGCGAATATCAGTAATAATACCCTGCTTATAAGAATCTTTCGGTAAACGACGATACTTGAACTGTCCGTCTTCTCCCATTGACTTAGGAGACAAACCTGTCAAGTCACCATAAGCGTCTTTAGGAAGTTTCTTTTCATAATAAGGAATACCCGTTCTTACTTCTTCAATCACACGTTCGTCAACAATATCACGACAAGGAATATTCGCGCCTACATGTTTCAATACATAGTCATAAGCATCTTTAGCTCCCATGATATTGATATACGGCATCTCGAACGGCTGATAGCTACGCATGTATTCAGTATATCCGTCAGTGTTCGGTTGAGTTTCAATCTGAATACCGCCATTCCAGTTATCTTTAGTTATTTCAGGATAGCCTTCCATTATATTTCCGTCGGCATATACTCGCCATATTCTTTATGATCCAGCTTACTACGTCCTGCTTCCGGTTTCAAGATACGATGTCCTACATTGGAATCCTTAGGAGTAGCAGGTCCCGGTTTGTAGTAGTTGTTAATCATATTGAACATCGCGGTATAATCACCACCATCGGAAGAACGGTGCACCCAATTGAATACTACATTATTAACGAAATTGAATATACCATCCAGCCGATAGAAGGATTACGTCCGGAGTTACTAGCCCAAAGGTTACGGGCAAATGCACAGTTCTCACCACCTAACGTGCTACCAAACGCATGATTGTATGTATCCAACGCTTTTGCCGAGATAGTATTTTGAATAGTTACGTTTACAGTAGGAAGTTTCAAATCTTTGCTTTCATATTGTCCTTCACTCGGGTCGTACATGTGGCGATAGAAAGAAATGTTTTCATCCAATCCCCATGTACAGGAGCAGTGGTCGATCATTATATTACCAACAGGGTTACCTCCGAAAGAGTCATCACGATGCCATACTTTCGTTTCTCCACGACGGAAACGCATATGACGTACAACAACATCATGTGTATCTACCCAAAATGATTCTCCAGCAATACAAACACCGTCTCCTGGAGCTGTTTGTCCGGCAATAGTTACGTAAGGAGCACGGACGATAATCGGAGATTCCAGACGGATGATACCGGCAACATTAAATACGATAATACGTGCACCACCAGTTTCACATGCTTCACGGAAAGAGCCCGGTCCACGATCATTCAGATTTGTGACAGTTATCACTTTACCTCCACGACCACCGAAACTGTACATACCACCACCTTCAGCACCTGGGAATGAAGGGATATCAGCCTGTGGCAAATCGTACGGACGACCAGCCCAAGGAATATATGGACGTCCTTCTCTAGCTTCTTTTTGTACTATCGGCAACGCTTTTGCCCATGCTTCATCAGAGCGTTTCCGCTCTTCAGTCATCATTTTTGTATAGTTTTCTTTGGCTTCGCCAGATATTTGTGGGTATTGCGCCCATGCAACGGTCGGAGTCAACATTGTTGCAGCAAAAACTGCTAAAAGTACCTGTTTCTTCTTCATTTTTATTTGGTTTTGTGAAGTTGTTAATTCAAAAATACAATAATAAGACGAAAGAAGAAAAGATTTGTAATCAGTGATGATGATCTTTTATCAAATGCGGGGGAGAGAAACGACTTTCCAGTCTCCAATGGTCCGTGTAGTACTATCGAGAATCACTTTGCTGAAAAGTGTCTTTTTCTGCCGGTCATTTCTCTATCGGAAGAAAAAACGACGAAGGAAGGAATGTGTCACACACGAAATCCGAATAACCGGAATAGCTTGGTGTAAAAGAAAAGAGGGAATCTTAAGATTCCCTCTTTTCACATTTTCTCTTCTATTAGCTGCCGTCAGAGAGCCGGATCGGGAGCTTCGCCACTGTCGCTGCCACCGGAAGGAGGAGTTACTCCACCGCCTTCATCAGGATCGGGAGCTTCACCTTCACCAGGCGTTATCGTTCCGTTGCCTCCGGAAGGCTTTGAGGGAGCCGTAATACCTTTACGACGATTATAAGCAGCTTTTGTTTCGGCTATGACTTGGTTGAGAGCAGTAAGAAACGCTGAAGCTTCCGTTATGGAGGGAGTCAGTATATTGACAGCGGTTATGTGCATCACCAAGTCATCGTAGAGTGAATCAAGCTGCGCACGCACAGTCTTTGAGTCCGCAACCGATTCTGCTGTACGAGTAACGGAACGGGCGTCTGTCAGTGCCGAATAGTTTTTATTGGCGGTTTCGAGTGCCGTTAATATGGCATCCAAATTGAGTGCCGTAACGGCGGTTTTCACGGCTTCCTTGCGGAAATCAAGCAGTAGTCCGCTGATGGCTGCCGTTTCCTCCATATTGCGCATGCGTGCCAGTCCGGTATAAGGGCGCACCGTGATTTCCAAGGTATTATATGCATCTCGTTGCGCTGCCAACGGTGAGTTTTTGGCCGCACGGACAGTAGCCAACAAATAACTGACATACGAATCGCGTTCGGCATCCAGTTTCAGTAAATCCTTTGTTTCGGCGTTGGCCGTGGAACGGTTCACCAGGTCTTCCATTTGTACCAACTTCGGCTTGATGCTGTTCACGATGTTTGTTACTGTCAGTTTGGAAATACTTCCTGCGGTGAGGAGTGTCAGCACACGATTCATGAAATTGGTGTACTCAGTGTTGTTCAGTTGTGACAGTGTGATACCGTCTGCTTTTTGATAACTTCCCATAATTTTTTCTTTCGGGATTCATACTTGTTCTATCTATCTCTGAAAAATTCGAAGTCCGGACAAGCCCGCGAAATGGTTGCTGTAAATTCGCGGACGTTTTGCATACCTGTGAAAGCATTTTTTAAAATTTGCAGGCGTTTTTCAAGCTTGCAAAAGCGATTTAAAAAGTTTTCCGGCATTTTACAAGCTTAGGAAAGCGTTTCTGGAAGTTTGCAGGCATTCAGCAGGCTTGGGGAAGCGTTTTGAGAAGTTTGCGAAGGCAAAGATAACTAAAATCAGCTGATTTAACGAACAAAAATTCACCAATTCCTGCCGTCTTCTCAAAGAAAAGAGGGAGGAACCGGTGAATTTCTATGGTTTTCGATGCCGAAGCATCCTGTGATTCATCTCCGATGTAATTATCCCTGCACCGAAATGCAGGGTCTTATCGAAGGAAGTTGAGTTTTTTATTCAGCCAGCGGGTCAAAAGTACCGTTTGCGCCACCGTTGTTGTAATCTCCCCAGCCGATGGTTTGCAGCAATGTACTATTATTACCCTGGATACCTTGATGGAAACCAAGGATATAATACCTTGGAAGGAACGCGATATACAATGGAGAATGGCTATCATCATAAGAATCGCCTTTCTTTGTCTTACGGGTCAAATAATTTGAATAAAATTCTTTCAGCCTATCCTGTTCGCTGGCAAGATCCTTTCTCAAATCCATTGCAGCCGGACGGGTAATTCCAGCTTTTACTAACGGATCGTCGTCAACATTTGTTCCACCAATGCCACCGTTTACAGTTGTACGGAATTCAAGATTCTCGCGACGTTGTCCGTTGAGTGGCTTAAAACCAAGATATGTACATGTGTTTCCACCCCAGCCAGTCAGTTTCCAAGTAGCAGGCGCACCTTCAGGAAGTTCTATGCCGCCATCAAACAACATCCAGCGACGCATATCATCGAAACGTTTTCCTTCGTATGCCAATTCAATTTGACGTTCATACATGATAGCTGCCATACATTTAGCTTGGTCACCGTCCAAACCTGCTTCCAATCCATAATTATTTTCAGCTTTATAACCAACACGAGCACGGATTTTTTGTAATTGATCAACGGCAACTCCCATCTCACCCGCATTACATGCTGCTTCTGCATAATTAAGTAATACTTCCGCATATCTAATCTCCATATACGGCGCGGCAGAACGTGTGAATCCCCCGGACTTTTCATCATAGACATAACGGGCAATAGCATTCACATCTCTGTCATCAGAGCGTTTACGTACATAAAAACCTTTTACATCATTAAGGAGACCATCAGCGCCATAGGTCACACTGCTATTGGCTTCAATATCATCTACATAAGCTGCATCCGTATACCAGGTATAGTTCCAAAGTTCATAATCAGGACCATTGTGCGGGTATCGGTTCCCTTGTGTCGTAGGATTACCGACAAACGACCAACGAACTCCCGGGAAAGCGAATGTACGATAGAAGCGCGGATCACGATCGACGAAAGGAAATTCGCGATAATAAGGTATATCTGATTTAGTTAACGTATTGTATGTTTCACAAGTTGCAGGTATCTTGCCGTCAGACATAGGAAACATATCTACCAACATGGCGGAAGGTGTTTTGCCACCTCCTCCTCTAGCATTGTACGGCCGGATGCCATTTTCCCATGTATTATTCTTACGATAATCAGGAACTCCTTCCGTCAGCGTGTTGTGTAGCGTTACAAATACAGCTTCTTGACTCGGCACTTCAGTAAAAAGATTAGCCCAACCGGAAGCGTTCACACCGGGATTACTTTCATTAGCCAAGCCATATCCGGCAGCTGTCAGCACGTCAATAGATCTTTTTATATCATTGTAAGCCTGTGTCCAACGAGACAAATCATTGGAGCGATTAAATAACGGACTGGCATATAGTACACGTACTCGACCCAACAAAGCCACTGCTGTACCGGAAGTAACACGACCGTAATTATCACCAGACATCCATTGTCCGGCTCCCGTAAAAGGTGCTAACAATGTTTCAGCTCTCTCCAAATCGTCACAAATAAATTTGAAACAATCCTTTGCGGAAGAACGGGGAACAACAGAACTTTCAACAGGTTCCTGTACTTCCGTAATGATGGGCACACCACCATACCATTTCACCAAATTATAATAGCACCATGCACGAAAGAAGTAAACCTGCCCTAACAACTCATTCTTTTCTTCCTGCGAAAGCGTGCTTCCTTCAATGCCTGCAATGACATCATTAATATTACGAATACGTCCATAAGCGGAAGTTATAGGATCACCTTTCGTTCCTTCAAAGTAATCAGGTACAGGATTATTTCCGGTTTGATAAGTCAACGGCTTGAGTGGATCG
Organism: Bacteroides sp. AM54-2NS; assembly: GCF_003602935.1. NCBI lineage: Bacteria > Pseudomonadati > Bacteroidota > Bacteroidia > Bacteroidales > Bacteroidaceae > Bacteroides > Bacteroides sp. AM54-2NS. Next base: position 20,952 of record NZ_QTMZ01000018.1, on the reverse strand, counting down.
ACAAAAGCACTGAATCCACTATATTCTTCAGTCGACTTAGATTGGTCGTCTGCTAAACCGGTACTGTTATACATTGAACTGGGAGTAGCCTTAGGATCTGGCAGACATACTCTATAAACATCTGCTACACGTCCCAGTGCACCACTCCAATAATTATAAGCATCGGCAGTAGTGCTGTCAAAGTTCTGCTTGTCTTGCATGAACTGGTCGCTACAAGAAGTAAACGCAGTCATCGCCCAAAAAGCTACGCTGATACGGAATATATTTTTTCTTTTCATTTTACTGTTCTTTTAGAATGTTAAATTAACACCAATCGTGAATTTACGCAGGGTAGGATAATTCCCATAAGTAGTCATCGGATCAATAAAATTATCCGGATAAGGATTATAGAAACTTAATAGATTCTGTCCTGTAATGTTAAAACGGCAACTTTCGATACCTATCATTTTTGTATATTTTGACGGTATACGGTAAGCTAATGTAACGCGATTCAGTTTGACACGTGTTCCGCTTACTCTCCAGAAAGAAGAAGTTACTGCATTCACGCTGCCCCATCTCAAGTTCGGATATTTTCCATTGCGATTGGCTTTCACCACTACATTACCTGCTGCATCTACTACGTCGTTATACACAAACATATTGTCTGTAGTCCAGAACGAAGGCATATTTGCATATTCCAAATCATTATACTTATTAGCCGATGTTCCTTGGTTTCCTAAAGAAATTGCATCATCAGGCAAGAAACTATAACCACCCCAGCTCGCATTAAACTGAGCTGTCAAAGAAAGCCCCTTCCATTCTGCGTTCAGGTTCATTGTCATGCTGTAAGGATTGCTTCGATTAGATAACCGTACTTGGTCATCTTCAGAGCTAACCACACCATCCGGTCCGGCGTATGTACCATCATCTTGTCTGGCTCCACGCACGTCTTTATAAATCAACATACCCGGTTTTACATCTTCTTTAACGTTACCCATATAGGAAGTAATATTGTACTTGGCAAAATACTCGTCAATATCCTGATAGCTGCGGAACATACCGATACACTGCATACCCCAGATGCCTTGATCCAAACGATCACCCTTCTTATAGCTCTTATAAGTAGGCTTCTGATCCCAGTCTCTTACCAAAATCTCATTATCACTATACCCGGTGTTCAACTGAATTTTATACTTAAAATCCTTACCTATCTTGTCTCTCCATGTAGCAGACAGTTCGATACCATAAGTATTCAATTCTCCATAATTCACTTTCGCAGAATTAGCTCCCACTGTAGATGGAACAGAGGCATTATAACTAAGCAACATCTCACGGTTCCATTCATAGTAAGCGTCAATATTGAATGATAAACGATTATCGAGAACATTGAAATCAAGCCCCAAATTACCTTTATAAGATTTATCCCAATGAGCATCCCGATTGATTGCTGCATTGTTTTTATTCATTGTGAGGTGACTACCGGCATTGGCCTCTGTACTAGTGCCAAATACTGGCCCTTTATCCTTATCTGTTCCGTAAGTCTGCAACCATTGCCATGCTGTTGTATTATCACGACCGGTCAAACCAAAAGATGCACGCAACTTTAAGTAATCAATCCATGTAACGTTCTTAGTAAACCATTCTTCTTGTGAAACCACCCAACCAGCAGATACTGACGGGAAAAATCCCCAATAATTTTCAGGAGCAAACTTGGTGGAAGAATCCGAACGAAGCAGGAACTCCAGTAAATATTTGTTATCATAAGAATAATTCAAACGACCGATATAAGATAAATTACCCGACTCAAAACGAGTGAATTCTGTACTAGGAGTACTATTCCAGTCTACCGAATTAGATTGTCCTGTCGTAAATTCGTATGGGTTAGTAACCATACCGTACAAATATTCTGTTTCTGATTCAGACTTTTCAATGGAGAATAAACCTCCTACAGAATGTAGTCCGAAATCCCTATTATATGCTGCAGTAAAGTTCATCTGATAGTTATCCGAACGAGTCATGGAACGAGACAAATATCCAGTAATATCACTTGTACTGGAGTTAACCACCGGTTTTCCACTATTTGCCAAATAAAAACTAGTATTTTCAAATGCACTGTTATCCGCTCCTTCAATTGGAGTATACAAATGTTCTCCACTACCAGAACGAGTCTCCAAATAATAAAGATTATAAGAAGTACCATAATCATTTGTCTTATTCGTATTGACACTCTTCGAATAAGTAAACTTCAATTTCAGTCCTTTCAACCATTTATTCCATCCGAAATCGTATTCCAACCCGGCATTAATATTCATGTTTGATGTCATGTTTCGTTTATAGTCGCCATTATTCTGAAGTACATTGAAATTGTAATTCTGAATATTACTTACCGATGAATTAGTAGGACCGTAAGCAGCTACCGCATATTCACCCACATATTCGGGAATATAATAAGGATGTGTCAACAGCGTATTGTAATCTTTCTCTGCAGACGAACCTCCGACCTGATTCAGAGGAGTATTTTTCTTTCCATAATCACCGGAGACCTGTACATTCGCTTTTATCCACTTGCTGATTTTCACATCTACACCAGCACGGTAATTCCAACGATTGTAATCCAGCTTACCTAAGTTACCATCCTGATCAAAATAAGAAATTCCGGCAAAATAACTGGCTTTTTCAGTAGCACCGCTCAGGTTTACACTATGCTGCTGCGTCAATGCGGATTCCCAATATTTATCCAGTAAATCATAGTGCAAACTTTTCATGGCATTCAACTCATCCTGCTGAAAAATAGCTCTTAACGGATCAATACTTGTCTCCGTCGGGTCAGCCATACGTACTGCATTCCATAACTTGCCATACTCATACGCATTCAACATCTTAGGACGAGATACTTCATCTGTAATACCAAATGTTCCATTATATGAAATTTTAGGCGCACCTAACTTTCCCTTTTTTGTGGTTACCAGAATAACACCATTTGCTGCACGAGCACCGTAAACTGCTGCAGAAGCATCCTTCAAGATAGAAATACTTTCCACAACTGATGGATCTAAGTTGTTAAACGCTTCCGCACCCAAATTAGTATAAGTACTTCCCACTTTTACTTCCGTAGGATAAATGTAACCATCAATAACATACAATGGCTGCAGGTTGGTACCTCCCATTTCTTCCAACTCACCATTCTGACGAATAGTAATCGTAGCGTTTTGTCCCGGACGAGTATCACCTCCGTTTACAGAGATACCATTTGCCAAACCGCTCAATGTACTGGCCAAACTTCCACTTGAAATATCCTGAATATCATCAACGGGAACAGTGGCGATAGCACCAGTCAAATGCGCTTTCTTCTGCGTACCATAACCCACAACTACAACTTCATCCAATTGCTGCGTATCTTCCTTCAAGATGATCTTTGTCAATTTGAATGGAGCAGAAAAACGTTGTGGTACATATCCTATATAAGAGATTTCCACTTCCTTACCATCAGGAACATTCAATGTGAAATTTCCATCTAAATCCGTTATTGTTCCCACTGTTGTTCCTACAACCTTTATGGCAGCTCCAATAATAGGTTGCTCGGTCTCATCCAGCACAACTCCTTTGAATGTTTTAGTATTCTGTGCTATTGTCGGCAAAGCCATCACAAAAGCTAGAAGCAGGCTGATACTGATTCTATATATATTCTTATGTTTCATCTTTATCGTATTCTAGATTTATTATCTTTTTAATTTAACCAACGCGGGTCGCCACTACCATGAGCAAATACTTCGGGAGCACTCGGAGTAAAATCACCGTTTGCAGCATCAGCGAATCCCGGATCCACGCCATAAGCAGAATTGCTCTTATCACCATCCGCACGATTTGAAGTCTCATCCAGTGGCAATGCGCCATTGTACCAATAACAGTTATTTTCAAAAGTTGCAGCTACCTTTGTACCCTGCATTCTTATACGACGATTGAAATTTCCCGAAAATGAGTCAATAAACAAATTGTTCTTTGAAATTACCTCATTATGTGTCTGTGACCAACCATTGCCATTAAAACTCTGTCCGGAATAGGAGAGATTATAGAATGTATTGCTTATAAATGTCATCGATCCTCTTGACCAACCATCATAACTGGTTGTTTGTCCACCTCCATAACGTAAAAAACGAGAACCGTTTTGGTTATGACTATAAATCGTAGAGTTACTTATTTCGAAGTCTTTCACAATCGAACTGCTAGAGTTAAAGTTTATCAGGTCAGCAGCTTGATAGCAATCTATTACACAATTTCTGATTGCAAAATTTTGAATACCATACTTCTTTCCGTTAATGTGAACTAAGTATTTTCTAACAGCCTTGATATTGCAAGATTGAATAACCATAGGATTAGTTACTTTTCCATGATCGGTTCTCTTTGTATCCAATATCTCTTCCGGAACATCACCAAACTTTAAAAAAGCCCCATCTGTCACTACATCACAATCAAAGTTGATAAACTTCAAGGCTAATCCTCCACCACAAGTAATAATAGAAGCCGGAGCAGTGAATTTCACATTCGCATTCCCGCGTGTTTTATTTCCGCGCAACTGTACATTATTTACGCCAAAGTTCAAATCTCCTGAAATATAATACGTCCCTCCTGCTTCCAGTTCGAAAGCAACTTCTGTATCTTTTCCCGTAGTCACCGGATGTTCAGCAAAATATGTAGTCAAGTCTGTACCATTAGGAACAAGCGTTGCGGCAACAAGTGTAGACCAACTGATTTCAGTGGCGGAAACGGAAGCTGTATTATTCAACTTTTCATTCCCCAATGCTGCAATCTCAACCTTATAGTTCGTATCTTCTACCCAAGGACATACTACAGCCGTCCCGTCTACAATACTGTCCTTCACTACAGCTACAGGATGATCAGGGTCATCTACAATGTACATAGAAAATTTATAACCACCTGCCCCCATAACAACAGACCAAGTAACTTTTACATTATTTTCAGTTGTAGCCAGTTTTTCAAAAGCCACATCCGATGCTTTCGGCGAATCCAATTGCGTATTCGTCACGCCACCGGAGAAGGTTTCTTCATCAAAACCATCTCCAGCACAAGAGCCCATAAATAAAATCATCGATAAACAAGCTATGCTCCCGACAACTTTCATTTTAATCTTCATCTTACTCTTCATAGATTAAATTTTAATTTAAACAAAAATAATATATTATATCTTCAAAATCTAAAAGTTCTTTTAAGGAAAGACGTACAATCAAAAAATATGTAATCACTTAAAAGAATAAAAAAATAGATTTTGCACTTTTTTCTCTCTTAACTATATCATAATATCCTCCTATCTCTGTTGAAACACCTCTTTCAAATACTTAATATTCGTACCATAATTCTTTTTCACGTTCCGCACGTCATTCTTGTCACGCGAACGTTCTACCACCAGCCATCCACTCCATCCCATCTTATCCAGTGTCTTTTTCACCTTATTCATGTCCAATCGTTCATTATAAGGTAAAGTCACTCCATCTGTGTCCGTACAGTGAATCTGGCAAATCCTCTTTTTCCCCAGAATCTTCAACTCCTTGCACAAATCCCTTCCATTCTCCAATGCATTTTGAAATTTAAAATAGATCTTGATTCCGGGAGAATTAATTTCTTTCAGTAGTTTCACATCTCCTTTTGCATCCAGTTGAGTTTCAATACCAATCACCACTCCTTCAGAAGCTGCCATATCTCCTACCTCCTTCAAGCGTTTTACAACTTCTGTCCGTAGTGCCGGAATCTTTTCCCATCCGGCTTTGATTCCTCCCAAAGGAAGAAAGGCAACTTTGGCATTCATCACTTTCATGGCATGAAGGCAATCCTGAACTAAATCTTTATAGTTAGCTCGTTCCAGAAAAGACTGTCCATAGAAACCGGACATAGCAATAGAAGAAACTTCTAATTGATATTTTTGAGCAGTTTCACGAAATAACTGCTGGAAATGAGGTTCGCGCAATTTATTATCAAACATTTCCCTCTTGCCAAGACCACCCATATCCAATTCTACACCGTCACCATTCAATTCATGTACCAATTGGAATGAACCGATTTTCTGACGTTTCAGAATCATCCAGTCACATACGGCTATTTTATAACGTTGTTCCTTTTGCTGCGATCCGGCAATTGCCAATAGAGGAAAACACTCTGCAAGTATCAATATCCAAAGGATATGTTTAAATAAATTTCTTCTCATTTTTTATTTTATTGCATACGATTTACATAGTAGACGTATGGAATAGATTTTTGTAATCACCTATAAAACAGAGAATAACTAAAAATACTACGGAGTATAATTTAATAAAAGTAAGATAGTGACGGTATCCAAGACAAATAGTGACGCTATCTTGGTCCGATACCGTCACTATCCCGGGCATATACCGTCACTATTTTCGAAGAAGTAATAACAGAAGTAAATGTAAAAAAATGGGCTGCCGGACTATTAGAAGTCCGACAGCCCTGTCAACCCAAAAACGATACCTATGAAACACTGTGTGTTATTTCAAATCAAACTTTAAATATTTGCCGTGAACAAGTTCATCATGTGTGATATGATATTTATTGAACTTCTTGCCATTCAATAGTACCTTATTAATATATAAAACTCCTAGTTGAGTACGATTGGTTTCAATCACCAATTCGTTTTCTTTATACCATTTCGGATCTAACCGGATCGTTACCTTATTAAAGACCGGAGTCGTCAATGTATATTCGGGCAGTCCGGGACAATCCGGATAAAAACCGATCATATTGAAAATAGCCCAGGAAGACATCGTTCCCGTATCATCATTTCCTGGAATACCATCAGGTTTTGTTGTAAAGTACTTATCTAATAAACGCTGCGTCTCTTTCTGCGTACGCCATTCTTCACCTTTAAAGTATGAGAATAAATGAGCATAAGCAATATCCGGTTCATTTGCCGGGTCGTAAAGTCCTTCGTCAAAAACCATTTGTAGTTTATCGATAAAAGGTTTCTTTCCCCCCATTAATTTCGCCAAGCCATATACATCATGTGGTACATAGAACGTATAATTCCAGGAACTACCTTCATGGAAACCGGGATTCGGTTCAAAGTTCTCTCCTTGTCTCGGATTAAACGGGCTATAAAACGTTCCATCGGGGAGAATCGGACGGAAAGTACCAAATTCTTTACTATAATAATGTTTGTATCCTAAAGAACGTTTATAGAACATCTCTGCATCTTTCTTTTTACCTAAAGCAGCTGCAAAACGAGACAATGCAAAATCGGCAATATAATATTCCAATGCATGAGAGACGGAATTGTCATACTGTTCACGAAGGGGTACATATCCTTTAGACATATAATCATCATTATCAGGACGCATCAAGTTTTCCGCCCCCGGTAACGTAGCAGATTTGTACATTGCCTCATAAGCCAAATCAACATCAAAGTCACGCAAACCTTTCATCCAGGTATCTACAATTACCGGAATACTCGGATCACCTTCCATTGTCAATGTTTCTCTGCCATATAATTCCCACTTAGGCAACCATCCATGTTCACGATACATATCAAGCATTGTACGTACCATTTCCATCTGACGTTCCGGATAAACCAAGGTTAGCAATTGATGAACATTACGGTAAGTATCCCAAAGAGAAAATACGGTATAGCGATCACCTTTGGTTGTCAGGATCTTATCACTTTCCATTGCCGGATATTCTCCGTTCACATCCTGCAAAATATTAGGATGAATCAGCAAATGATAAAGCGCTGTATAAAACACAGTCTTTTGGGCATCTGTACCACCTTCCACTGTTATGCGTGACAAGTCATCATTCCATTTGGAACGTGCTTCCGCATGGATCTTCTCAAAATCCTTTCCAGCCTGTTCACGATCCAGATTCAAACGGGCATTTTCTACGCTTACAAAAGAAACTCCCATTTGCACTTCTACCTGTTCACCTTCTTCTGTATCGAAGGAGAAATAAGTACCAATGTCATCTCCTGCTATTTCTTTTCCGTAACGAGTATAAAGTTTATACTTTCCCTGATCCTTATCCCATTCAGCCTCAACACCCATCATCGGACGCTGTTTCTTCCAATACCCTGTTGCAGAAGGATTCTTTTTAACCCGCAATACAAAGTAAATAGGGAATACAGCTTGAGGATTATAACAAAATGTACCAAGTAGTTTGACTCCTTCCACTTCGCTATCGCTTACACGACGAAGCATAGCGCCACTCTCATTCGTTAACCCCTCACCCAAATTCAGCAGGATGTGGCTTTTCCCTTTTGGGAAAGTAAACCGGGCAATACCGCTACGCGGAGTAGCCGAAACTTCTGTTTTTACATTATATTTAGTCAGATAATTAGAATAATAGCCCGGTGAGGCCTGTTCATCCTTATACTTACTACCATATTCTTTATAATCCACATTCAGTTCTCCGGTAGTAGGCATCAATAATAAAGAACCTAATTCCGGACAACCGACTCCACTCAAATTCACATGAGCATATCCGGTAAAGAAACAATTTGTATATTCATAAGGCGTAGACCACCATCGGGCATCTTTATCGTATGTGTTTTCGGAAGATCCCATCACATTGAAAGGAACCACAGACATCATACCATTGGGGCAAATCGCTCCCGGATTGGTCGTTCCGAAATTTGTAGTTCCGATAAAAGGATCCACATAATCTATCAAAAGACTTTTATCCGTATTTTTAAGGGGAGGGCTCCCCCCTTCCCCCGCATAGGCGGAAAGAAGGGAAAAAGCAAGTGTGTAAGTTAATATAATACGTTTCATATCTTTATTAAATGATACTCGTTCGTTTCGTAAAATCGATAATCTCTTTTATATATCCGAGGCCATACCTACCACAGTATCTGCCGCACCATAATAAACAGCAACACGTTCACCATCTTGCAAAGCAGCACAGGGGAATACTACATTAGGAACGTCACCCTGAAGTTCGTAAGGAGCAGCCGGACCTATCAGATATTCACGTGTACGGTAAAGAACTTTTTCCGGATGATCTTTATCCAATATGGCAGCTCCCATAGCGTAACGGAAACCATTACAAGTAGTGATTACACCATGATAGAACAGCAACCAGCCTTCATCTGTAAGGAAAGGAACTGAACCTGCACCAATCTTCGTACACTGCCAAGCGCTTTCCGGGAAAGGAGTCACTTTCATTACACAACGGTGTTCACCCCAATATTTCATATCCGGACTATAGCTGATGTATATATCGCCAAACGGAGTATGTCCATTATCACTGGGACGACTCAACATCGCATACTTGCCATCGATCTTCTGCGGGAAAAGTACACCATTACGATTGAAAGGCAAGAAAGCATTTTCGCACTGGAAAAACTCCTTAAAGTCAAAAGTATAGGCAATACCAATCGTAGGGCCATGATAGCCATTACACCAAGTCACCCAATAACGGTCTTCAATCCATGTAACACGAGGGTCGTATTTATATTCCGACTCAATCATTTCCGTGTTACCTGCTTTAAACTGAATAGGTTCATGATTGATATCCCAATGAATTCCGTCCTTACTAAAACCTGCAAAGATATTCATCTGTACAGCTTTGTTATCACAACGGAATACGCCTGCAAAACCATCCTCAAAAGGAACAACAGCACTATTGAAAATACTATTAGATGAAGGAATATGATAACGTCCGATAACTGGATTTTGTGAGTAACGCCACATAACGTCCGTACATCCGACAGGACGATCTTCCCAAGGAATTTGAATTTTATTCATAATCGTTGATTTTATATTATTTATTTTTTGAGTCATCATACGTGAAAGGTATGAAATAAGTAATCAGAAAAGCTGGAATAGTTGCGATTAACACATAGATAAAGAAATTACGATATCCTAATAAGTCACTAAGATAACCACTAACCATTCCCGGAAGCATCACTCCCAGATTCATGATTCCTGAAGCAAATGCGTAATGTGACATTTGATGTTTGCCTGGAGCAATCTGTTGCATCATAAACAACGTCAGTCCGACAAAACCAAAGCCATAACCAAAATATTCCATTGTTATACAAGTTCCGATCAGATATACATTAGTAGGCTGTGCAACTGCCAAAAAGGTATAGGCTACAAACGGAAGATTAAAAATACAGCAGAGAGTAAATAGTGTCTTTTTCAATCCGAACTTAGAGACATAAATACCTGCTAACAATGAGCCTAAAACGAAAGCAGCGGAACCAAAGATACCATTTAGCGTGCCGATCTCTGTCAACGACAGTCCTAAGCCGCCTACATCCCTTGAAGCACGTAAAAACAGCGGAGCTATTTTCATGATAAAGCCTTCTGCCAAACGATATAAAATAATAAAACAGATATAGTAGAGAATATGCTTTTTAGTAAAGAAGTTAGCAATGACTGCTACCAGTTCGTGCCCAACTTCTGATGCTGTTTTCTTCGTTGTTGACGGAACCTGTGTAGAAGGTAACATTTTTATATGATAAATACCGATCAGTACCATTATTGCCGCAATTACGCCGAAAATAATCATCCATGCAGATGAATACGCTCCTTTGTTAGCATCTATCGAAGCACCTTCTATTGCTCCGAAATGCTCTGCCAATGCTCCTGCCATAGCAACTAATCCTCCATTAGCAACCAATTTGGCTACATTATAAAAAGCACCTTGAACTCCGATATATTTTGCCTGATCTTCCTTGTTCAATTCAGCCATATATACACCATCACAAGCAATATCGTGCGTTGCTCCACTAAAGGCAATCACTGCCATCGTAGAGATACTTATGGCGAAAAAGTAATCGAAAAACAAAGAAAAGGCTACTACTCCAAACAATACACCACTCAATAATTCTGTAATCAATACGAAAAATTTTTTCGTCCGATACATTTCAAGAAAAGGACTCCACAAAAATTTCAGTGTCCAAGGCATCATAATCAGAGAAGTCCAGAATGCAATTTGCGTATCCGAAATTCCAAGATCCTTAAACATGAAAACAGAAACCAGATTAATAGCAATAAAGGGAAGTCCCATTGCAAAATAAGCAGTAGGTACCCAGCAAGCCGGGTTAATAGTTTTTCGTTGAGAAGCAGTTTTATTCTGTTGCATAAATCATAGTATATAGATGAAAAAATTCATTTTTCTGACCCATCTATATATAATACAACTAAAAGGGGGAAACTACTAACGTCTCCCCCCTACTTTTTTTATTTTATTATCACTTCGTCTATAAAAAACCACGAAGGATGGCCTACACCATAATGCCAGGTCGGACATTCTTTCGTTCCGGTGACTTCTACTTTCACATAACGAGTTTTTATCGGTTCGGCTGATTCAGCCTTGACTCCACGGAATTTTACCTCACCCGTACGTTCTTCCGGTAAATCAATCGTTCTCCAATGCGTATAATGTTCACCGTCTTCAGCGTATGAATAAACCACCTTTAGAGGAAAAAGAATCCAGGCCCCTATTTGATGAAGAAAATCTGTTTCCACACTATGTATCTCTTTCGCTTCGCCCAAATCTATAACGAATGCACCATCGGTTCCTTCCCAACCAATCCAGCTATCAACAAAGGTTGCTCCACCAAACAAACCGTCAACCAATGCGTTTTTTCCTAATGCCGCATATTTTCCCGTAGGAGGAATTAGATAAGTAACTTTTGCGCCCAAAGCCAAACTTTTTTCTTTTTGCGGCATGTAACGTTCCCTATACAATTTGCAATAGTCTACCGGTGAATTGGAACGTTCATTCAATGTAGGAACTTGAAACTCTTTCACGCGTTCCTCAAAAAGGTCTAACTTTTTATTGATATCTACCAAATCTTTTTCTGTCTCCGTTCGTGCTATTTCCAGTTCTGAATACTGAATTGGCAGGCGTGCCCGTTGAACTCGTTTTAAGAAATCTGGTTCTGCTGCAACAGCCTTTTCAGCCAAATCAAATAAATGATTATAACGACGCATCAAAGCAGGCTTTAGCATGCCATATTTATGTGATACGGGTGAATCATATATCCACAACCTCTGTCCACTACCGATTAATGCGCCTTCCATTATCTTTATGTACTGATAAAGATATGGCGCTGCTTCCCCATAATATCCATGCAGAAAATGTTGCATCAATGAGTCTACATTAACTTCTGGATTCCACATTAACTTTGACACTAAATAAGCGCGAAGTTCTGCAAAATCTCCTCCCCTGCTCCCTGCTATTTGAGAGAAATGCATGGTGGCATGATTCTTTTCGAAAAGACGGATATTGTCCTGTAAAATATGGAAATTAGGAAATGGAGCCAGATAATTATCAAAGTTAATACCGTAATCCCACACGAAAATATTATTGGTAATCTTAGACCATCCTTCCATGGCTTTCACAAACTCTTTTCCCGAAGCATTCTCCGTCAAAGTTACTTCACGGTCACAGTCAATATCACATAGCATAATATTCACATTCGGCAAAGGTTTCACATGTTTCGGAGGATTCATAGTATATAGATAAGCCAATGTGGAAAATTCTTTATCCGGGAAACGGGCAGCCAACTTATTCAGAAAAGTGATTATGCTTCCTGATAATGCTCCTTCATAATCATCAATTGCCTTACAAGCATCACACGTACAATTTGTATAATTACCATCATTCTGACTTACAGACATGATATGCTTATCTGGATTTGCTTTGAAAATAGAATCAACACGTTGAGCTACAATCTCAAAAACCTCCGGATTACTCAAACACCACTGACTGGCCTTTCCCGGGTGGCGTTTTCCTTTGAAGTAAGAATAATATTCCGGATGTTCTTTCCCATAAATGGATGAAGGCAGAAGCTTATCAAAAGTATGCACCCAATAACCGGCAGCAAACACTTCATTCGGTTCCTCTAAACGATTCCACCACTTATAAATAGAGTCTGTATGGATAGCATAACATTGTGTCTGACGGTAACGAAAGCCCGGATTCTCGACTTTATTAATGAAGGGTAAGTTCACCGTTTTTGAAGGGGTAAGAGAATATTCATTCTCTCCCCAATAATCGATACCCAAATATTGCTCCAATAAAGTAACAACCCCATATACAACACCGTTTTCTTTACCAGATATTTTTAGAATACCATCTTGAGTAGAAATAGAGAATCCATCCTCTGTTACTTCCGCCGAAGATTGACCACCAATGAGAATATCTCCTTTCCGAGGAGTTTTATCATTTTCAATAGGAAGTGCAACTCCCGAAATTTCAGTAAGAAAACGTTGTAAGAATTGCGCTGACGTCTTACTATTTGGCATCTTGTCCTGCACAATGATGCGAGCACTACTTTTGCCATCTTTTACGAGTGTTATTTGTGCTGAAACAGTACCACATACCACCAGCAAAACAGATAATAACCAATGTTTCATGTTTGTTAGAATTTAAGTTTATATGAGCATTTACTAGAAGTACAATTCAGGAGAATAAAGTTCTAATAAATTATGGATACTTTAACATATAAAAAAGAGGATATGCCTCTGCGACATATCCTCCTCTTTCAATGAATTATTAGCCTAAAACATTTTATTTATCAAATCGGATATTATGTTCCCACCTTTGAAGTGCACCATTAGATGTTGCATTGTGTCCGTTTCCTGTAGCATCTCTAAAGGAAGTGCCATCTCCTTCATCCATTGGCCAAAGGGCAATCAAATTAGGATTCTTAGGATTAACTTCAAAATACATATTGTTTGCGATCTCCGATTCTGTACGAGCTACTTTCCATAGGCGAACCTGACTCATAGCACAATTATTACGGAAATAGCTACCACTATCCACTATTTTCATAAAATCAAAGCGTACGCTTCCACCTTTCGGTACAGGAGGATCAAAGAAGGTATCTTGTTTTCCATTCCTATAAATGGTAAGTGTTGTTCCATTATAAACGAAAGCCCAATGATACCAAGTGTTTGCTTCCAAATCACTGGCTGTTTGTTTTTGACCTCCCAAAGACTTTATCTGTAGATAATTGTAAGGCCTATTGGCATCTCCAAAACGGATATAGATTTCATGATCATTACTTCCGGAAGTGAAAATAGCCTGATTATTTATACTATAACCATCCATACGTACCCATGCTTCCAATGTCCATGCATCTACTGTAATTCCCCAATCCGTTTCAGGAAGTGTTGTTACATTTCCGGCATTACCACGTAATACAGGAACAGAAACATTCAAAGGCTTAGCTAATACATAAATAAATTTACTTTGAGCTTTTGATTTTACAATATTACCTTTTATAACATTTCCTAATGTAAGAGGAATGGCATAAGTAATACCATTAGTCACAAAATCATCCACATGAAGTCGATAATTAGCACTAATTTCACCTGCCGGAATTATCACTGTCGCATTCTTTGGAAGCATATCGGCTGGCAAGACTTCATATTCCGTACCGCTAGTTGCATTGTATTCAGCCAGTAATTCAGGAGAGAACTGGATTTCCACTTCCACATCTTCCATAACTTTTTGAGCTAAACGCACAACAACGTTAATGTCTGCACCATCATCCATGGTAACAGTAGTAGCATTGTTTGTACCAGCCGCATCTGTTATGTAAAGGCTGTTTGACTGTGCCTTGTATTCTGCATTCTCACATCCTATAAGAAAGAATGCTGACAATGCAATCATAAGACTTGATAAATAGATATATTTCATAATTTTCATTCTTATAAAATTCGTTTAATCATTATTCTTCGTTGGCAGCATTCATGCGATCATAGAAATTCCTATATATGTTTGTAATTCCCTGACGCAAGAAATAATATTCCGGTGAACCATCATAATCGCCCTTACCTTGTGCATAGTCAAAGCCTACACGATAAAGACCACATCCACCAATTAACTGGTCTATTTCATAAGGTTTTCCATTAACAGTATAAGTATTTTTATATACGTAGTTTGACATACCTAGGAATCCTCCTCCAGTATTAGCATACGATTCAAAATTCTCGGTAGCTATGGTTCTACGGACAATTTCATCCGGAGTAATAATCCCCTGTTGTATCCAATCATCCATATCACGCAACACGCCTGTCATTCTATAATCTGCCATTCCACCATAAGCTTGCAATACAAAATAGTCTACATAGTATGAAAGCCATTCTTTATCCATACCTGTTCGGATTCCAACCTCACCGTCAATCAAGAAAAGAAGGCGTTTCTCTGGCATAGGGCGATCTCCACGATCGCGGTTAGGATCCATAGCACCATGTCCAAACCAGTAGGAAAGTTCCTCGACAAAAATAGTTCTCTGTACTTTATTTGACCAAAGCGGACCAACTCCCATTCCACCACCAGGCTCATAATCCCAGTCATAACCATCATATCCACATTCAAGACAAGCTTTATAAATATCCTCTGCATAGGCTTTAATTGCAGGCCTCACCTTTTCCGGATCACTACTGGTTCCAGCTTCGTGATAAATTTCTTTATCCGGAAGGTCGTCGCCTACATTTTGAGAAAATAAGGTAACAACAACCTTTGTGCCTTTCACTTTTTGTACATATTCCATATCAGCCTTTCGCTCCGAAGTTAATTCAAATTTCGGATGCCCACCCCAGTTGGAAGCAATGGTTACAGAATCAGGCAGACCTCTCAAGCTATTTTCACCAGTAGGAGAAGTTCCTGTCCAATTGTCGAACCAAACGAACACTTGTGGAAGTCCCGGTGTTTCTTTCCACTTGCGCAAAGCAGCATAATATTCATCAGTTTTAATTGTTTGATTCAAATCAACATCATTAATAGATTCCACATCCGTACATCCAACGAAGAATATAGCGGCAAATACAAATCCGAATGCATTTTTTATATGCTTTATATTCATATTCTATATTTTATCAGGTTAAAATTTAATTCTTTTTCGCCCACCACAAATCTGTAGCTCCGGTGTCCGGACCACCTAACATAGTTGCAATAGCTGCTTCTACATTGGCTGAGTTACTAGATTTTTCCGTTGTAGGATATGGTAAACGACGTACCATACGTTTACTATCAATATCACCGATATAACCAACAGAGCTTAGATTATCTCGCGCCGTAAACAATTCAGGATAACCAGTTCGGCGATAATCACACCACGCTTCGATTCCCAATGGATAGTTGGCAATCCATTTTTGAGTAATAATCTTCTGAAGTTTATTACTTCCGTTTTCCCATGCAACAGTAGGAACATCAGTAAATGAAATATTATTTTGAGAGTTCCATCGATCTGTATACCCTTGAGGAACAACTGTACTTGAAAGATAATCACCAATCTCTACGCCATATTGATTCATTGAAATTTGAATACCTTGTTCATAGTAACTCTTAGCTGCCGCTGTTCCACCTGCAATCCATCCTTGTAAAGCCGCTTCAGCTTTTAAGAAATAAGTCTCTGCCGCATAAAAAACTGGCATAGGAAAAGCATCTGTTACAGCTGGTTTAGAGTACCTTGCAGCACTACCTTCAACGCTTTTACTTGTATCTTTAATACCCATACGTACACCACGATACTCTCTATACGAAGTCGAGGTATTCATATATTTGCTGATACGTGGATCATTATATCCATTCATGTATGCAGAAAGTGTTGCATTGATAGCTAAATCACCCCAATCTGAAGCAATCCAAAATGGGTTATATGGCATAGATGGAAAAAAGGCATTATCATCATTAGATTCTATTACTCCGCCATCAATCGCTTCCGCCATCATTTGTTTGGCATATTCTGTATCTTCAGTATTAGAAGCGATACGTACGGCCATACGAAGTTTTAATGAGTTAGCGTATTTGATCCATTTGCTAAAATCACCATTATATATGATATCATATTCGGCAACAGGTACTTCTTTTCCTTCATTTTCCTGAACAAATGCCGAAAGTACATTGATACTACGTGTCAAATCATCAAACATATTATGATAGAGTGTTTTCACATCGTCATATGCCACTTGGAATTCTCCTTTTCCCATTTCAGAGTAAGGGATAGGACCATAAATATCAGCTACACGAAGCATAACACCGACCCGCAGAATAGATGCCCACGCATAAATATATCCGGTACCTCCTGTAGATTCTTTTATTGTCTGGAAATTCGGATAAAACTCTGTAAACATATCTTTATAAGGAACATCTACCCAGTCAGCACTAGGATTGAATGTTCCAAAATTAGTACCATTCCAAGGAGCAGTTGTTGCAAAATACCCGCCATACTGCCCTACCATTTGTTCAGTGTGTTGACTGTTATTTTCCTGACAGGCATTCAATAAGCGAGTCATAGCCACAAACAACGTACCGACCCGTTCCGTCGGAGTCATATCTTCGGGATACACGTCTGTTGGATGTGTGTTTAATTCGTCAAAGTTTCCCGTACATGAAGCGAATAGCAGAGTAGTAGTGAAAGCTGCCACGCTTACAGTCTTAATTATATTGAATCTTTTCATCATTCGTTGCTTTATTAGAATTGTACTTTTATACTAAATCCCATGTTTCTCAAGCTAGGTTGCATGAAATAATCCACACCAGTATAGAATGTACTGGTAGATGACGCAACCAATCAGGATCGAACGGTGCCTTGCAATATATCATGCCCAGATTATTTCCGATTAAACCTAATGTTACATCAGCAATGTTATACAACCACTTTTTAGGGAGTGTATATTCAAGACTAACCTCCTGCAAACGAATATTGGTTGCTTCATATACATAGTGGTCACCTTCACCAGTACCAGCCGCTACTATGCTGAGATAATCCTTAGCGGATACATTTCTGTTATTGATGGTTACTCCTCCAGCCTGACGAAGTTGTGCGCTATATTCGGAAACACCACAACGATCAAGGAAAGCTTGTGTATTAGATACAACCAAACCACCAAAACGTCCGCTTAACAATATATTCAGACGTAAACCTTTATAAGTAAATGAGTTTCTCCATCCTAAATTAACCTTTGGAAGCAATGAACCGATTTTCTTATATTCGGTTTCCACCATACTTGGCAAACCTGTCTTGGCATCCAAATAGATATAACCATTATTATCGCGTTTAAAGTCACGGTTGATATACAGGTCTCCCATAGAACCACCTTCTGTCAGGCGTACTACCGGTGAAGTAGAGCCTCCTAATCTTGCTTTGTCTACATAAGGCATTTCAATCGGTTCCCCCGTAATTCTGTTTGTAACACCATCAGCCAATCTTTTAATTTTATTCTTATTATAAGTAAAAGTAAAATTACTGGACCAACCGAAATCACGCCACTCATTTTTATATCCTAAGGCCATCTCTATACCTTGGTTCTGTACACTACCTGCTTGGATGTTAACAGCCGTATACCCAGAACTTGCCGGAAGAGGCGCAGCGAATGTTTGGTTACGTGTATCAGAGTTGTAATAAGTAATATCAAAATTCAATGTATTCTTGAAGAAACGCATATTCAATCCCGCCTCATAAGATTTAGTAATTTCTGGTTTCAAATCAGAGTTTGGATACAAGGATTCTGCTTTATATTGGTCAAGCTGATCATCATAAACATAACGTACCTTTGTCAAATATGGATCATAGGCATTACCCACCGAAGTGAAAGAAAAACGTGCTTTTAAGAATGAGAACCATTCAGGCAAATCAATAACTTCACTCAAAATGCTTGAAAGACCAATAGAAGGATAGAAAAACGGTTTATTTCCTCTTTCTGAAAGAGCCAGAGAAGAATCCCAGTCAGCACGTCCGGTGAGACTTAAGTAGAGAAAACTTCTCCAGCCTATTTCCGCATTGGCAAAAACTGATTGTGTCTGACGCTTTAAACCATCAGCATTTACTTTATAATAACCACTGCGTGTAAGGTTTTCGATAGTAAAATGATTAGTTACATTGTTCAAGTCTCCATGTAAAGAAGTCAACTCCATACGAAGATCCTTAATAGAAGCACCCAAATTGGCCGTTACATTAAATTCATTGAACGTTTTATTGAAGTTCGCCAATACATCAGCATACACTTGTCTGTCTAGACGGTTTTCTTCTTTATATCGCCCTTTTGGACCGGCAAAATTACCGACCGTACCTGCGTGGAATTTTTCGGTGTATTTACTTTCGGTGTTATCGATGCTCACACGTCCTTGTACATTTAGCCCTTCAATGATATTATATTGTAGACTAGCAGCCAATTTATAACGTCTTCTATCGTTCTCACGATTCATACGATTCATAATCCAATAAGGATTTTGAGACGAAACACCGCCTAAATCACCATATGGCCAATACTGAGTATTTACACCCGACAAATCATCATAACGTTCGTATACAGCTACATCAGAAAAATCTTCGCCACGTGGGAACAAGTACAAAGAAGTAAGCGGGTTAAAATACTGCCCTTGCGATACCATATTCTTATCGTTTTGAATAATATAGTTAGCACTTGTATCCAAAATAAACTTATTATTCAAGAAGTTGGTAGTATTACGGAATGAGAAATTATATCTATCATAGTCATTATTGGGCATAATGCCTGTTGCATTAGTTGTGGCTACAGAGATATAGCTTTGACTCTTATCATTACCTGTAGAGAGAGAAAGTGCATTGGATACATTGCTTCCTGTATTAAAAAAATTTGCAGGATCGTATCTCTTATCAGTTTCTAATCCCCAGCTCATCATTTCACCTGTCATATTACCATAAGTGTTTTGAAACTTAGGCATCATCATAGGATCACTGAATGTGGTATTATTACTATAAGTCACGGTTGTCTTATCAGCACGTCCCTTCTTGGTAGTAATTAATACTACTCCATTAGCTCCTTCATATCCATACAATGCAGCTGCAGAAGGTCCTGTCAACAACGACATGCTCTCAATATCATCCGGATTAATGTCAGCTATTGATTCACTGCTCGGTTGTGTAGCCATAGCTCCATCACCCCCGGAAGAAGCACGATTATACATTGGAATACCATCAATCACATAGAGAGCGTTATTATTCTGCGTAATAGATTTAGCACCTCGCATTACAACCTTTACACCACCGCCTGGACCTGAAGCACTAGAATTAATCTGTACCCCTGCTGCTTTACCAGCCAGTGCTCCCATAAAGTTAGTACTCTTTACAGTTGTAAGTTCATCCCCTTTCACCTGTTGTACATTATACGTCAATGCTTTCTCTGACCGCTTGATACCCAATGCAGTAACAACTACTTCATCCAATACTTGCGTATCTTCTCCTAGGGTAACTTTCATGGGTTGTGCGTTGGTAAGTGTGATTGCTTGGGAGGCATAACCGATATAGGATACTTCAAGTACATCACCTTTAGCTGCTTGTATTTTGAAATTTCCATCCATATCAGTGATAGTACCATTTGAAGTTCCTTTTACCAAAATACTAACTCCAATCAATGGTTCTCCTTTTGAATCAGTAACAGTACCACTTGCAGTAATTGGTGTTTTTTTCTGCTGCTCTTCTTTATTACTCTTCGCAGAAAGTACAATATGATTATCTACTATTGAAAAACTGACATTAACTCCTCTGAATAACTGATTCATTACATTATTCAAAGATTCTTTTGTTACCTTGATAGATATGACACGATTTATATCGACATCATTTGTGTTATAGACTACTGACATTGAAGTTTGTTTCTCAATTTCTTTCAAAGCAGTGTTCAAGGGTACTTTCGATAGATTAAGAGTGATCGTTCGTTTTTGCCCATAAGCTGAAGCAAAACACGAAACCAACAAAAGGAAGAATAACAAGTGTGAGAACTTGTGTTTTATAATTTCTTTCATCTTATTCTTTTTAATTAGAAATAGTTTTTAGAGAGTTTGTAATTAGAAGCGGTAAATGTGATTACCGTTTTCACACAAAGGTTTCATGTATCTCTGTTTATCTAATTAATAAATTTAAAGTTACACTTAAAATAAATTCCATAAGCGCTTATTCAATAGTAATACATTTTATGTTGTAACCTTACTAAACGAAGATAAGAT